>CACHFI010000005.1 GCA_902579065.1 uncultured Bacteroidota bacterium | reverse complement strand
GAAAAGAAGTTGGAGAAATTGCTGAAATAGAAGTGCCAAATGGAATAATTAAATTTGAAATTCTAAAGATAACTCTGTAAAAATGCCCTCTATTTTTTCTAAAATTGTAAGAAATGAAATACCATCTTACAAGGTCTATGAAAATGAAAATTTTCTAGCTTTTTTAGATATAAACCCCTTAAAAAAGGGTCATACATTAGTAATTCCAAAAATAGAAGTTGATTATATATTTGATTTGAAATCAAAGGAATATCAAGAGTTATGGAATTTCGCTAAACTTGTTGCTAATGGAATGAAAAGAGTAATCAAATGTGAAAGAATATCTATTGTGGTAATGGGTTTGGAGGTTCCACACGCACATATTCATTTAATCCCTCTTGATAGTATGCAAGATATTGATTTCTCTCAACCTAAATTAAATCTATCTAGTGATCAAATGAATAAAATTGCATCACTAATAAATAGCGCTATTTAACTTTTTTTGGATTATCAGACACAAAAGCTTTCCATCCTGAATAACTTTTTGTAGAACTAGATGTTTCTTTTTGAAAATGATGGCAAACAGCAGCAGCTAATCCATCTGTAGCATCAAGATGCTTTGGTAGTTCTTTGATATTTAATAATGATTTTAACATTGAGGCAACTTGTTCTTTACTTGCATTACCATTTCCTGTTATAGACATTTTAATCTTTTTCGGACTATATTCAAATATGGGAATATCTCTATATAAAGCTGCAGACATTGCCACCCCTTGAGCCCTACCCAGTTTAAGCATTGATTGAACATTTTTACCAAAAAAAGGAGCCTCAACGGCAAGTTCATCGGGTTTATATTCTTCAATAAGCTGTAAGGTTCTTTCAAAAATTTTTTTAAGTTTAAGTTCATGTGTTTTGAGTTTTGAAAGATTTAAAACACCCATATTAATTAATTCAAATTTTTTTGATTGAACTAATATTAAGCCGTAACCCATGATTGTAGTTCCCGGATCAATACCTAAAATTATTTTTTCGTTACTCAATTAGTTTTGTATTATTGTATACAAATCTAAAAAATGCCACTCAAAAAATACCTTAGCATCATAATTAAAATTGTTATAGTATTTTTTTCTTTTTATTTCATATACCACCAGCTTGTAGAAAATAAAAGTTTTGAAGATTTAGATATATCTGTTCTTATAGATACAGTTAAAAAAAACAAAGTTTATCTTGTTGGCGTTATATTAATGATGTTTTTAAATTGGTTAGTTGAATCATTAAAATGGAGATATATGATTAGTAAAATTGAAAATATCTCAATAATGACTGCATATAGAGCTGTATTTACAGGTATAACTGTATCTACTTTTACCCCAAATAGAATTGGTGAATATGGGGGTAGAGTTTTTTGTTTAGAAAAAGGAGATAGAATTAAAGCAGTATTTATTACTGTTCTATGTAGCATGTCACAACTTTTAGTTACAATTTTATATGGATCAATTTCATTATTTATTTTATTTGATGAAATCTTAATCGATAAAACATTTTTATCTGTTTCTCTTCTAATTTTGTTAAATCTATTTTTACTTTTTTCTTATTTTAACATATCCCATATTGTTAATTCTTTAGGAAAGTTTAAATTAATAAAAAGCTTTAAGAAATATCTTGAGGTTTTAGTAATGTATAACTATAAAGATTTAATTATTGCGTTTATATATTCAAATACTAGATATTTTATTTTTTCACTCCAGTTTATTATACTACTTCATGTTTTTGGGATAAATATTTCTTTTATGGATGCTATTCTTTCTGTAATGTTAATCTTCTTTTTTATTACAATTACACCAACTATAACAATAGCAGAGATAGGTGTTAGAGGTTCAGTTGCTATTTTTGTTCTTGGTCTTTTTTCCTCAAATGATATTGCTATTTTATCATCAACAACTCTTTTATGGCTAATTAATCTTATTATTCCAGCAATAATTGGGTCCTTTTTTATTTTTAGTTTGAAATTTTTTAGATCAAAATGATGATTTTCTTCAAGATATTATTTTTCATATATCTAATTATGGTTTTTTTATTTTTAATTGGATGGTTTAAAAATAATTCACAAATAGACAGATCTGATTACAAACTAAGTGTCGTAATTGCAGTTAGAAACGAAGAAAAAAATATATTAAGGCTTATAAAAAATCTAAAATCTCAAGATTATGATAATAATCTGTATGACGTAATTATAATAGATGATCACTCTGAAGATAATAGTTGGAAAATATTAGTTGAGCAAGCTTCACTTTGGTCTAATTTAATAGTTTTAAAGCAAGACCCTCAATTAAGTGGAAAAAAAATGGCAATATTAAAAGGAGTTAAAGAATCAAATAGTGATATTATTCTAACAACAGATGCAGACTGTAGCTTTAATAAAAATTGGCTAACTACAATGAGTAGTTACTTTAAAAACAAAAAAATTAATTTAGTTTCTGGCCCCGTTAATTATATAAACTCAAATAGTTTATTTAAAAAAATACAAACACTTGAATTTTTGTCTTTGATTGGTTCAGCTGCAGGAGCAATAGGAATTAATAAGCCCATTTTATGTAATGGTGCAAATTTAGCTTACAGAAAAAAAATTTTTCTTGAGATAAATAATTATGAATCAGATAATATAGTTTCTGGAGATGATGTTTTCTTATTACATTCTGTCAAAAAAAGATTTCCTAATTCAATTTTATTTGCCAAAAATCAAGATGCAGTTGTTTTAACTGATGCCGTAAATAATATTTCTAATTTTTTTAATCAAAGGATTCGATGGTCTGCTAAATCAATACATTATAAAGATGTAGATTCAATACTTGTGGCATTGATTGTGTTTTTAACCAATCTTTCAATGATCATTTTAGGTATTTCTTCTTGCTTTAAATCTGAAATTTTTAATCAATTAATATTACTTTTTTTAGTAAAAACTTTTATTGACTTTGTTTTTTTAATTCCTGTTCTGTTATTTTTCAATAGGCAAAATTTGATTAAATGGATTTTTCCACTTCAATTTGTTTATCCCTTTTATATAACTTTGATATCTATATTTTCCAATTTTATTCATTTTAATTGGAAGGGTAGAAAAAGAAATTTATGAGCGATCAATCATTAAATAGAATTGCTTTGAGAAAAATGATGTCTTCTAAATCATCTGTTTTCTCACTATTTATTATTACAGTTTGTTTGTTATGTAGTTTTTTTTCTTATCTATTTATTCCCGATAAAACTCCATATGCAAATCAAATGTATTTGGAGTTAGCAACATTACCTCCAATGAGTAAAGCTCTTTTTTTACAAATTCCTAATGACAATTATATTGATGAAAGTTGGGTTGAATATTTTTTTGTTGGAAAGAAATCTAATTACACTAAAATTCCAATAACAAATTATGATGTAATTGACAATAATATCTTTTACACTTCATTATCAACAAATATTAAAAAGAAATATAATGGAAAATATAAAATTGTTGAACAAACTTTTTGGTTTGGAACTGATCGTTTTGGCAGAGATTTGCTCAGTCGTATAATTTATGGTGTTCGAGTTTCAATAGCAGTTGGGTTAATAGCTGTTATTATTTCATTAATTATTGGAATTTCACTTGGGTTAATAGCTGGGTTTTACAGAGGAAGAGTAGATGATATTATCATGTGGTTTGTTAATGTTATTTGGTCAATCCCTACTCTTTTGATGGTAATTGCAATTACATTAGCTTTAGGTAAAGGATTTTGGCAGGTTTTTGTTGCAGTTGGTTTAACAATGTGGGTAGAGGTAGCTAGAATTGTGAGAGGACAAGTAATGGCTATTAGAGAATTAGAATATGTTGAAGCAAGTAAGGTTTTAGCCTACTCTCCATTTAGAATTATAACTAAGCATATTCTACCTAATGTTATAGGGCCAGTAATTGTCATATCAGCAGCAAATTTTGCTGCAGCAATTTTAATTGAAGCTGGTCTATCTTTTTTGGGTATTGGAGCGCAGCCCCCAATACCATCTTGGGGAAGTATAATTAAGGATCATTATTCTTATATCATAATGGATAAAGCATATTTAGCTATTATCCCTGGAATCGCTATCATGCTACTTGTTCTTTCTTTTATGACTATAGGAAATAGCTTGAGAGATGCTTTTGATGTTAGAGATTAGAAAAATAATAATCCTGATATAAAAATTAAAGCACCTACAAACATTAAAATCAAAGTATAAGGTAAAATTTCTTTTGCTTTTAAACCTGTTATTCCAAGAAGAGGCAATGCCCAAAAAGGCTGTAACATATTTGTAAGTTGATCACCGTATGCAAGAGCCATAACAGATTTAGGAATTGAGTATCCTATTTTCATAGCAGCCTCAATAATAATAGGGCCTTGTACAGCCCATTGCCCACCACCACTTGGCACAAAAACATTTACAATGCCTGCACTTAAAAATGTGAAAATTGGAAATGTGTTTTCATTGGAAATCAAAATAAACGCATCTGACATAATATCAATTAATCCTGAATATTTCATAATACCCATAATCCCAAAATATAAAGGAAATTGAATTAAAATACCTGCTGCTCCAACAATTGCACTATTTACTGAATTTATAAACCTATAAAAATTTTTATGTAGTATTATGCAAAGCCCAAGTAGTGATAGATTTATAAAGTTTGGTGTTATGAAACTTAAATTAAAATTTGTTGGTAAAATAAAAGCTTTATAAATACAATACAATAATATTACACTTCCAAAAAGTAATGCAAGAGAATTAGAATGATCTAATTTTTCTGCACCAGTAATTTTTGGTGAAAGTGTTTTCTTTTCACAAATGATATCTACCTTTTTAGACTCTGTTTTTTTACCAATATAATACATTAAAAGGGGTAAAATGATTAGTAAGAGTATAGAAATCGAGATATTCATTGAAGAAAAAACAGTTTGAGATTGAGTAATAACACCTATTTTTTCCTCAAGGAAATGTCCCTTTTCTGCAATTTTTATAGGTGCTGATCCTGAAATTCCTCCATGCCATACCATTAAGCCTGAGTATCCAGCAGCTCCAATTAATGGATAGTTAAGTTTTATGTTATTTTTTGTAGCATATTCACCAACTTTTCTTGCAAAGATTGCTCCAAAAATTAATCCTAATCCCCAATTAAATAAAGACACTAATAATGTTGAAAATGTAATAATTGCAGCCGCAATTGATGTGCTATTACATAAAGAGGTTGCTTTTTCTATTAAGTTTTCTAAAGTTTCTGATAAAGCAAGAGAGTGCCCAAGTACAAGCATAAGCATCATTTGCATTGCAAAAACTAAAAGTTGATTATCCCATAATCCCTTTTCCCAATATGTTATTATTTGAAAAAAATTATTTGTTTGATCTGAATCAGATAAAGTTAATCCTAAAATAAACGTTACAAAGGTTAGAATTACTGCAATTGTAAAAGGAGCAGGTAAAAATTTTTTAATCGTTTCTCCAAATCCTTTCGAAGAAGACATTATTAAAATGGTAAGTCATCATCCGAATTTTCACTTTCTTCAAATGATGGAATGTCTGGATCAGTTGATTCTTGATTATTAGATCCTATATTTTCAATTCTCCATGCATCAACATTATGAAAATATCTTCCGTTATATTCCCTAGAAGAAAGATTAAAAGACACTTCAATTTGATCACCTTCGTTATGATGTGATAACATTTGAATCTTTTCTTCTCCAAATAATTGAAAGCAAACTTCAGGATTATACTGTGATCCAGTGTCAACTAAAAAGGATTGTTTTTGCCATTCTTTTCCAGCTTTTGATGTACCACTTTCAACACTCAATTTTCTACTTAATTTTCCTCTTAACGTTAAACTCATATCTATTTTTTTGATTAAAACAAATTTAATTAAAAACTCAAAATAAAATCTTTAGAATAAGCATTTATGATAAAATGTTAAAAAATAATATATTTGTGCCCCTTTGCGGGTATGGCGGAATTGGTAGACGCGCTAGACTTAGGATCTAGTGCCGCAAGGCGTGGGGGTTCGACTCCCTTTACCCGCACTAAAAAACCTCAACTTAATGTTGGGGTTTTTTAAGTTTAACGCTCATATAATCAGATAAATAAGTGTATTTTTGCCGACTAATTAATTTGAAATATGAAAATTACTCAAAGCAAAGCCAAAAAAATGATGGCTACAATCAAGATCGAAGTTTCTGAAACTGATTATTCTGAAAAAGTAAAAGATGTATTAAAAAGATATAGAAAAGATGCTGTGATTCCTGGTTTTAGAAAAGGAAAAACTCCAATGTCAATAATTGAGAAACAGTATAAAACATCAGTTACAGTTGATGAAGTAAACAAACTATTACAAGACAGTTTATATAAACACATTACTGATAACAAGGTTAAAGTTCTTGGAAGTCCAATGCCATTGAGTGATATTGATATTGATTGGAAAAATCACAGCGATTATGTTTTTGAATATGAAGTTGGATTAGCTCCCGAGCTTTCTATTAAGATTTCTAAAAAAGATAAACTAAATTATTATAACATTAAAGCGGATGATAAATTAATAAATAATTATTGTGATGATATTGCAAAGAGATATGGAAAAATGAGTAATCCATCGGAGTCAATTGAAGGTGATTTAGTTTATTGTTTAATCCAAGAGCTTGATTCAGAAGGAAATATATTTAATTCAGGAATTTCAAATGAAGCTACCGTTTCAATTGATTCTATCAAAGATAAAAAACATAAAAAAAAGTTTCTAAAGATTAAGCCTGATGATAAATTACAAATAAATGTAAAAAAAGTATTTACTAATGCTACAGATTTATCAGCAATGTTGAAATTGAGCCAGGCTGAATTAGAAAATCTTCAAAATGATTTATTTCAATTTACTGTCATAAGAATTAATCGTTTAGCACCAGCTGATTTAAATAAAGAGTTATTTGATAAAGTTTATCCTGAGGGTAAAGTAAAAACTTTAAAAGAGTTTAAAAATCGAATTAAAGAAGAGGCAGAAAAATCTTTTGAGGTAGAAAGTGACAGAATGTTAAAGAATGACGTTGTATTGTATTTAGTAGATAAAATTAAATTTGATCTTCCTGATGAATTTTTAATGAGATGGTTAGTTAAGTCATCAGAAAAACCATTGACTCTCGATCAAGTAAAAGTAGATTATCCTCAATATTCTAAAAGTTTAAAATGGCAACTAATAGAAAATAAGATTTTAGAGGATAATAATGTGAAGATAAACAATGAGGATTTAATTGACTTTACAAAAAAATTAGTCCAAAGACAAATGCAGCAATATGGGCAAACGCAAACTGATGATAAACAGTTGTCTGACATAGCAGAAAATATATTGAAGAATGAGGAGGAAAGAAAAAAAATTTCTAACCAGCTCTTTGATGAAAAAACATTATTGATTTACAAAGACTTGTTCAAACTTAACCAAAAGTCTATTTCTTATGATGATTTTGTTAAATTAGCAACAGAAAAATAAAATAATTATGGACTACGGCAAAGAATTTAAAAAATTTGCGACAAAGCATAAAGGTATAAATAGCTTATATCTTGATCAATTTACTTCTGTTCACGGAAATTATATTTCTCCAACAATAATTGAAGAGCGTCAAATGAACGTTGCCAGTATGGATGTCTTTTCAAGATTAATGATGGATAGAATTATCTTTTTAGGTGTTCCAATTAATGATTATGTAGCTAATATTATACAAGCCCAATTATTATTTCTCGAATCGGTAGATTCAAAAAAGGATATATTAATTTATCTAAATTCACCAGGAGGAGGGGTTTATGCTGGTTTGGGAATATATGATACTATGCAATATATAAATCCTGATGTCTCGACTATTTGTACTGGAATGGCTGCATCAATGGGTGCTGTTTTATTATGTGCTGGAGCAAAAGGTAAAAGAACTGCATTACAACACTCAAGAATTATGATTCATCAGCCTATAGGAGGCGCACATGGTCAAGCTTCCGATATAGAAATAACAGCTAATGAAATAAAAAAACTTAAGAACGAATTATATACAATAATTTCTGAGCACACTGGCAAGTCTTTTGATGAAGTTTGGAAAGATAGTGATAGAGATTTTTGGATGACTTCTGCAGAAGCTAAGAAATATGGTATGATTGATGAGGTTCTAAAGAAAAAATAATGTCTGAACATCAACAAATTAAATGTTCATTTTGTAATAGAAACAAACAAGATACAGAAGTTTTAATTGCAGGTGCTAATGCCCATATTTGTAATGCATGTATTGAACAAGCATATCAAATTGTACAACAAGATGCAAAATCTTCTGTATCATCACAAAAAGAATCATCTCCATTTAAACTATTAAAACCTATTGATATTAAATCTCATCTAGATGATTATGTTGTTGGTCAAGACCAAGCAAAAAAAATTATATCGGTAGCTGTTTATAATCACTATAAGAGAATATCTCAAATTAATATTGATGAAGATGAAATTGAAATAGAGAAATCTAATATTATAATGGTTGGTAAAACAGGTACTGGAAAAACACTTTTAGCTAGATCTATTGCAAAACTTCTAAATGTGCCTTTTTGTATAGCAGATGCTACAGTACTTACAGAAGCTGGATATGTGGGAGAAGACGTAGAAAGTATTTTGTCAAGATTATTGCAGGCTGCTGATTATGATATTGAAAAAGCAAAAATGGGAATTGTTTTTATTGACGAGATAGATAAAATTGCAAGAAAGAAAGACAATCCTTCTATTACAAGAGATGTTAGTGGAGAAGGTGTTCAGCAAGCAATGCTTAAACTTCTTGAGGGAACAATAGTTAATGTTCCACCTCAAGGGGGAAGAAAACACCCTGACCAAAAAATGATTGCTCTTGATACAAGTAATATTTTATTTATCAGTGGAGGAGCTTTTGATGGTGTTGAAAAGCATATTGCCTCAAGGTTAAATACAAGATCCATAGGATTTAAATCTAATCAAGACAATCGATTAAATAAAGAAAATCTTCTTCAACATGTAGCGCCACAAGATTTAAAGTCTTTTGGATTAATTCCTGAACTTATTGGAAGAATGCCAATTGTTACCCATCTTGATCCTTTAAACAAGAATGCTTTAAAATTAATTTTAACTCAGCCTAAAAATGCTTTAGTTAAACAATATATTAAGCTTTTTGAAATTGATGGTGTTAAGTTAAGTTTTGATAAAAAAGCTATTGACTTAATTGTAGAGAAAGCACTTGAATATGAATTAGGAGCAAGAGGATTAAGATCCATTTGTGAATCTGTAATGTTGGATGCTATGTATGAACTGCCTTCTCAAAAAACAAAAAAGGAACTCATAATTACAGCATCATATGTTAAAACAAAGCTTAATAAACTTATTTTAAATAAACTAAAGGTTGCTTAATTAATAATTAACGGATAGTTTTCTTCTTCAATTATTGCTGAAATTTCACAATCACAGTTTCCATTTCCATAATCTAGAATTCTTTGATCGTAAATACTTGGATTTACTTGAGTAAGACCTTTGGTAATGATACAGCTTGATGTTTGAAAGCATGAAAGGTTATATATAATACTATCAGAAATATTAATATTAAAAGAGTTGTTGTTTGCAGAATTTCCGATAGCATTTCCGTTAACATGATATACATTATCAAGATACTGATATTGAGTTGAAAATCCTTCAACCATTTCTTTATTATAATTTCCACTTAAATTAATAATTCCATTTTCAGTATTTAGGCTTAAATTATTTATTTCTAAACTAAATTCTAAATTCTCATTTTCATTAAATCCTATGTTACTTAAAACTATATTTCCTTGAACTAAATTATTGTTAATGTAAAAATCCGTGAATGTTGTTGAAATATTAGCACCATTATCATATAGAAATTTGTTGTAAATTATTATTATTTCTCCTCTCTTTATATGCCCGAGATGCAAAAAATTATCTTCTCCAAAATTAATTATGAGCGTATCTTGATTTGAGGTATCATTGTTCAGGGATATGTAATTAGGAAGATTTTTTGTTGTTTGAGTTGAGATGAATGCGTGTTCTATTTCTCTTTCAATATCAACAATTGTTTTTTCTATAAGTGCATAATCATGACATGCTTGAAGATTATTCTGATCAAGATTTTCTAACAAATTATCATCTTGACATGAAAACATGATGGAGGTAATAATTAATAAAAAATTTGTTATATATGATTGTTTAAATAATTTTTTCATACGTTAAAAATGTAAAGTCATACTTATGTTTTTCGTCTTTTTTATAGATAGATCTACCAATTTCTTTCCACTTTTCTTTTTCAAGATAAGGAAAAAAAGTGTCTCCATCAAATTTATGATGTACTCTGGTTAAATAGATGCGATCAACAACATTTAATTCTAAAGCAAGCTTGTAAATTTCTCCTCCTCCAATTATAAAGGTTTCTTTTTCATTATTTGATTTTGAAATATTAATAGCATCAATTAAATTGTTTTTAACAATACAATTTTCAGCTTGGTATTCTTTATTTTTTGTAACAATAATATTAGTTCTATTAGGAAGTGGCCGAAACTTATGTGGAATTGATTCAAAATTTTTTCTACCCATGATTACATGATGATTAGCAGTCTTATCTTTAAAAAATTTCATGTCAACTGGAAGATGCCATATCAAATCATTATTCATTCCAATTACATTATTTTCACATGCAGCTACAATTATCGATGTAATCATTTGTTTTTATTTACATTATAAATAACATTTCTTTCCTTTAAATAATTATTAATATACTTAAAATGTTCTCCTAAAAATTCAGGTGGTGAAACTCCCACTTTTTTATATTGACTATCTAAAACTAGATTGGCTACTGCAGTACATGTATACCCTGTTGTCCTAGCCATAGAGATAGTGTTGTTATGATATCTGTCTAGAAGATTATATTGATACTCAACATTTTTCCCTTTTTCAACACCTTTTATTATTATTCTCATTACTGTAAAATCTTTATCTCCATCTTTCATTTCCCATTTTGGAAATAAAAGTTTTGCAGTAAGGTCAATGGGTCTAATTTTTTTTCCATTAATATCAATTTCATTATATGAGAAAAAACCTGTTTCTCTTAAAACCTTAATATATTCGACACAGCCAGGGTATCTTAAGGTTTTTTCAATCATATTTGGAACATGTGACATAGTGTTAATTAAGGTTCTTAGTCCATCAGAATTCCAACTTTCTAAAGTCCCGATTTCATCAAATTCTACTAGTTCTGTATCTGAAAGTGCTTTTCTTGTTATAATATTTTTGTTTTTAACAAATCTTGCAGGCCTTATGTATTCTTCAATTACATCAATTGGAGAGAAAACTGCTTGATATTCATAGGGCCATTCTCTTTTTTCAGGTAAACCTCCAACTAAACATTCATAATCAGTTATTTCCATAGTTTCATTATGGTGACCAAAGATAATATTACCCATTCCAGGGGCTACACCACAATCCATTATAGCAATTACATTATTTTTTTTTGCTAATTCATCAAGACCAAATGGATCTTCAGGGTAAAAAGAAATATCCACAATATTTTTTTGAGCTTCAATAACATCCTTCATCATCTTATATCCCATGAATCCGGGAACTGCACCAATTACTAGATCATAATCTTTAATGAGATCTTGAAGGGATTTTGTATCTGTAATATCAAGACAAATTTTATTTATGTGCTTTGAGTTTATTTTGTCTAGATTTTTTTTTGAAATGTCAACTGATGATACCATATGTTTTTTTGAAAGATCAACTGCCATTTCTCCCCCTACTAATCCTGCTCCAAGTACAATTATTTTTTTCATAATAATAAGTTTAAACAGCTACCTTTCCTTTAATATGAGGGTGATATTCGTAATCAATAAGCTGAAAGTCCTCGAAATTAAACTCAAAAATATCTTTAACTTCTTTATTAATTATCATTTTTGGTAACCTTTTTGGCTCTCTAGATAGTTGTAATTCTGTTTGTTCAAAATGATTGGTGTAAATATGGGCATCACCTAAAGTATGTACAAAATCTCCAAGTTTTAGATTACAAACCTGTGCTACCATCATTGTTAATAGAGCATACGATGCGATATTAAAAGGGACCCCTAAAAAGATATCAGCACTTCTTTGATATAATTGACAAGATAATTTGTTTTCTGAGACATAAAATTGAAAGAATGTATGACATGGTGGTAAAGCCATATTTTCTATTTCACCTACGTTCCATGCACTAACAATTATTCTTCTACTGTTTGGAGTTTCTTTTATTTGTTTTATAATTTGTTTAATCTGGTCAATGTGTTTTCCGTTTGGTGTTGGCCAACTTCTCCACTGATAGCCATAGACATGTCCTAAATCTCCATTCTTGTCTGCCCATTCATCCCATATTCTAACTCCGTTATCATTTAAATACTTAATGTTAGTATCTCCTTTTAAAAACCAAAGAAGTTCATGTATTATAGATTTTAAATGAAGCTTTTTTGTTGTTACACAAGGAAATCCTTCATTTAAATTAAATCTCATTTGGTAACCGAATACACTTTTTGTGCCAGTACCAGTTCTATCAGTTTTTAAGCTGCCATTTTGCATTACATGTGACATTAAGTCAAGGTATTGTCTCATATTTTTAAAGTATTGTTCCTACAATTACTGCTGTTAATAATGATGCTAAAGTTCCAGCAATTAATGCCAGTATTCCAAGTTTTGACAAGTCACTTGTTCGACCTGGAGCTAGTGAACCAATTCCACCGATTTGAATCCCAATTGATAAGAAGTTAGCAAATCCACACAGGATATATGTTGAAATAATTATTGATTTTTCTTGAAAGAATTTACCACTTTCTTTTAGTTCAGCTAGAGATATATATGCAACAAATTCATTTAAGATTGTTTTTTCACCAAGTAATTGACCTACCAAAACCATATCTTCTTTACATACGCCCATTAGCCATGTAATTGGGGCTAATATATAACCAAGTAAAAACTCTAAAGTTAAACCATTATATTGGCCATTGGTAAGTTCATTAATCGTATTATTTAAATTGGTTTTGGATCCAATAAAATCATTTAAAAAGTAATTTATCATACTTATAAAAGCAATAAAAACTAAAATCATCGCACCTACATTTATCGCTAATCTAATACCTTGACTTGTACCTATACTTATTGCTTCAAACGAATTGCATCCAAGTTTTTCATTAGAAATACTCATATCTTCATTTATTTTCTCTGTTTCTGGCAAAAGTATTTTAGAAAGAACAACTGCAGCTGGTGCCGACATTACGGATGCAGTAAGTAAATGTTTGGCAAAAAAGAGTTGTTGTTCAGGATCACTTCCTCCTAAAAAACCAATATATGCAGCGAGTACTCCTCCAGCAATTGTAGCCATACCTCCTGACATCAAACAGAGCAACTCTGAGGAAGTCATTTTTTCAATGTATGGTTTAACTAATAGAGGAGATTCTGTTTGACCTAAAAAGATATTACCTGCAGCGGATAAACTTTCGGCTCCAGATAGTTTTAATGTTTTTTTCATTAATAGAGCAAAGAAATACACAATCTTTTGAAGTATTCCAAGATAAAAAAGAAGACTAGTAAGAGCAGAGAAAAATATAATAGTTGGTAAAATTTGGAAAGCAAAAATTGCGCCGAATTCATTACTATTTACAAGTGTCTCTCCAAAAAGAAATAATGCACCTTGCTTTGAAAACTGTAAAACTGTAACAAAAATTGCGCTTATCCATTCAAAAACATTTTGAACAATAGGTACTTTCAAAATCATCAAAGCAAGAAACAATTGAATAAGCAGTCCTTTAGTAACCAAAGACCAATTTATATTTCTTTTGTTTTTACTAAAAATAAAAGCAAGAAATATAAGTGATAAAAGACCAAGAATACCTCTAAATATTTTATTTGTTAATGATTGTTCATTTTCTACATCAACAATAGGTGTATTTTTTGAAAAAATATATTTTACATTATTTTCAATAAGAACTAAGCTGTTGCTTGAAACTTTTACAATGTATTCTCTTGTAGTATCATTTGGTAGAATGTAGTTAAAAATTAGTTTATCTTCAATTAGTTGCCATGACCCTTTTGCATATAAATCTTTACTAAAAATTTGATATTCAAAAGTATTATCGTTATTAATTAAGAGAATGTCATCTTTGTTAAAATCTGTATTATTAGTTGTTTCAGATTTTATTTCAGAAAAAAACCATTTATCCTCTATTTCATACGCAGAAACAGAGAAAAATAAAGTGCTAAGAAATATTAATAAAATATTTTTCACGATGTTCTTCTTTTAATTTCATCTCTTAAAATAGATGCTTTTTCATAGTTTTCTACTTTAATTGCCTGCTGTAAAGATTCTTGAAGTTCTTTTAAAGTATATCTATTTATTTTTTTTTCTTTTTCCATAACATCAGATTGCCCTTCCTCCTTACTGTAAGAACTTACAGTTATAATTGATGCTCTTGATAAAATATCTTCATATGTAAAGATAGGACAAGAGAATCGTATTGCTATTGCTATTGCATCAGATGTTCTTGAATCAATTTCTATTTCTTCATTTGTTACTAAGTTTTTACAATGTAAAGTTGAATGAAAAACACCTTCAATCAACTTATGTATTACCATTTTGCTTACAGAGATATTAAACTTATCTCCGAACGATTTAAATAAATCATGAGTTAAAGGTCTTTCTGGTTTTTCTTTATTTTCTAGAGCTACTGCAATTGCTCTAGCTTCACACCACCCTATAACAACTGGTAATTGTCTTTCGCCAATTGTTTCATTTAAAAGCAAAACATAGGCATTGTTTTGAGCATCACTTTGTCTTATAGCCGAAATATTTAGCTGAATTAACTCCAATTTTAATTATTCCTTAAACTTTTTATTTCCTCTATTAATTTTGGAACTACTTCAAAAGCATCACCGACTACTCCATAATCGGCAGCTTTGAAAAATGGTGCTTCAGGATCAGTATTAATTGCTACCATAACTTTAGATGAATTAACACCAGCAAGATGTTGTATTGCTCCTGAAATTCCTATGGCAATATATAAATTTGGAGCAACAGCTTTACCTGTTTGTCCAACATGTTCAGAATGTGGTCTCCATCCAATATCAGAAACAGGTTTTGAGCATGCTGTTGCAGCACCTAAAATATCAGCAAGCTCTTCAATCATATTCCAATTTTCTGGACCTTTTAAACCTCGTCCTGCTGATACAATAACTTCAGCTTCAGAAAGAGATATTTTTCCTTTGTTAATGTCTTTTCCGATAATATTTAAGTCTGATTCAGTAGTTTTTTGATTAACACTAATTTTACAATCTAATTGCTTTTCTGATAATTCAAATGAATTTGGAGCAATGCTTAGCACACCTTGATTTGTATTTAATTTAACCGCCTCAATTGCTTTTGATGAAAATGATTGTCTTTTAAAGACTGGTTCATTATTATTTTCTAAATTGGATATAATATTAGTTATAATACCAGCTTTAAGTTTTGCAGAAACTCTAGGTGCAATACTTTTAGCATTAAATGTATTTGAAAAAACAATAAATTTAGAGTTCTGTGCATGCTCTTTAATTATTTCAGCAACGGATTTTCCATCACTTTTAGAAATATTTGGATATGATTCAACTGATGAAGATCCATATATACCAAGTTTTTTAAGTTCCTCTTCAGAAATATCACCAACTGTGATAGATTTGACTTCTTGTTGTAAAATTTCAGACATGTTTTTAGCATATGAAACAGCTTCATAAGTACTTTTCCTAAATTTTCCTTCCCAACTTTCTGCGTATACTATTATTGACATTTTTTATGTTTTTTTATATGACTTTTGCAACATTATGCAGTTCTTGCACTAGTTCATTTATATTATTTTCATCTATCATTTTACAACTTCCTTTTGCTGCAGGTTTTTCAAAAGAAATAGATTCAGTAAGTGAAGTGTGATCTGATGATTCAATTACTTCTAATGGTTTTGTTCTTGCTGTCATTATTCCTCTCATATTTGGTATTTTCAATTCGCTTTCTTCTACTAGCCCTTTTTGTCCTCCAATTATAATTGGTGTTTTGGTTTGAATATTTTCAATACCACCATCAATTTCTCTTGTTAATTTTAAATTATTTCCTTCAAGTGTTAAGCCATTGCAAGCATTAATGAAAGGGATTTCAAGCATATCCGCAATCATACCGGGAACAGCTCCATTATTATAATCACTAGATTCTTTGCCAGCAATAATTAAATCATATTCTGAAGAGTTAATATGATTAGCTATTTGATAAGCTGTAGAATAACTATCTGTAGGGCTATAATTAATTCTTATTGCTTTATCTGCACCAATTGCTAATGCTTTTCTAAGAATTGGTTCAACAGATGGGTCTCCTACTGTTAAAACAGTAATTGAAGCTTGATTTTCTTCTTTCAGAAAAACAGCCTTTGTTAGTCCAAATTCATCATATGGGTTAATTACAAATTGAACACCATTACTATCAAATTTAGTGTTGTTATCTGTAAAGTTGATTTTTGAAGTTGTGTCTGGCACACTGCTAATACATACTAAAATATTCATTTTAAATGTTTGATTTATTTCTTAACAAATCTAAATAATTACATTAACTTTTTATTGGTTTTTTCACATTAAATATGAAAAAGATACCATCAATTTTAATGAGGATTATTTCTTCTTAAACCCCCTCTTATTGATCAAAAATATTATTTTTGCAGACGAATTAAAATAACAAAATATATACTATGGAAATTATCGTATCATACCTGCCTTTTTTTGGAGTACTTGCATTAGCTTTTGTGTTTTGGAAAAATGCTTGGGTAGCTAAACAAGATGAAGGAGAAGAGAATATGTCAAGGATAGCAAAAAATATTGCAGATGGAGCAATGTCATTTTTGAAAGCAGAATATAAAGTTTTATCTGTTTTTGTGGCAGCAGTTGCAGTATTATTATTCTTCAAAGGATCAAGCGAGGAAGCTTCTCATGGTTTAGTAGCAGTTTCTTTCATTGTTGGAGCTATTTGTTCGGCACTTGCTGGTTTTATTGGAATGAAAGTTGCAACAAAAGCAAATGTTAGAACTACACATGCAGCTAGAACTTCACTAGGGAAGGCTTTAGAAGTTGCATTTTCTGGAGGTGCAGTTATGGGTCTTGGTGTAGTTGGTCTAGGAGTTCTTGGTTTAAGTACATTATTGTTTTTATATCAAGGAATGTGGAGTGATAATTTAGAAATGGTACTAAATGTATTATCTGGTTTTTCATTAGGAGCATCTTCAATAGCTTTATTTGCTAGAGTAGGTGGTGGAATTTATACTAAAGCTGCAGACGTTGGAGCTGATCTTGTTGGTAAAGTTGAGGCTGGAATTCCTGAGGATCATCCTCTTAACCCAGCTACTATTGCTGATAATGTAGGTGATAATGTAGGTGATGTTGCAGGTATGGGTGCTGATTTATTCGAGTCATATGTAGGATCAATAATAGGTTCAATGGTTTTAGGTGCCGTTTACGCTACTCTTCCTGAATTTAGAGAAAGTTTTGATGGTTTAGGAGCAGTATATTTACCATTAGTACTTGCAGCTGTTGGTATAGTAATGTCAATAATAGGTACATTTTTAGTTAAAGTTAAAGATGGGGGATCTCCTCATAAAGCTTTAAATATGGGAGAGTTTGGTTCAGCTGGTTTGATGTTAGTAGCATCTTATTTTATAATCAATACAATGCTTCCAGAAAGTTGGGTGAGTGATGGAGTTCAGTACACTGCTATGGGTGTGTTTTGGGCTACTATTGCAGGTTTAGTAGCAGGACTTTTAGTAGGTAAAGTGACTGAATACTACACTGGAACAGGAACAAAACCAGTTACTTCTATTGTTGAACAATCTGAGACAGGATCTGCAACAAATATTATAGCTGGTCTAGGAGTGGGAATGATGTCTACTGCAATTCCAATTTTATTAATTGCATCTGCAATTTTAGTTTCTCACAGTTTTGCTGGATTATATGGTATAGCTATTGCGGCTGTAGGAATGTTAGCTAATACTGGAATACAATTGGCAGTTGATGCTTATGGACCAATTTCAGATAATGCAGGTGGTATTGCTGAAATGGCTGAATTACCTTCTGAGGTTAGAGAAAGAACTGATAAATTAGATGCGGTAGGAAATACAACAGCTGCAATTGGTAAAGGTTTTGCAATTGCTTCCGCTGCATTAACAGCACTTGCACTTTTTGCTGCATTCATGAAAACTGCTGGTGTTCAATCAATTGATGTGTCTCAACCTGATATTATGGCTGGTTTACTTATTGGAGGAATGTTACCTTTTGTGTTTTCAGCACTTTCAATGAATGCTGTTGGTAGAGCTGCCATGGCAATGATTGAAGAAGTTAGAAGACAGTTTAGAGATATTCCAGCACTTAAGGCTGCATTAGAGGTAATGAAAAAATACGATTCAGATATGTCAAAAGCTTCTGCTGCTGATAAAAAAATATTTGATGCTGCAAATGGAGTTGCTGAATATGATAAGTGTGTTGATATTTCAACAAAAGCATCTATTAAGGAAATGGTTCTTCCTGGATTATTAGCTATTGCTGTTCCTGTAATTGTTGGTTTTGGAGGAAAATGGTTTGGGATTGGAGGTGCTGAAATGCTTGGTGGACTTTTAGCTGGTGTTACCACATGTGGTGTTTTGATGGCAATTTTTCAATCTAACGCTGGTGGAGCATGGGATAATGCTAAGAAGATGATTGAAGAACAAGGAAAAAAAGGAACTGAAGCTCACAAAGCTGCGGTAGTAGGTGATACAGTTGGTGATCCATTTAAAGATACTTCTGGACCTTCATTAAATATATTACTAAAGTTAATGTCAGTAGTTGCTCTTGTCATTGCTCCATCGCTAACTAATAATGCAGATGTACAAAATACAAACGAATCTGTTATTGAGAATACTGAACAAGAAGCAATTTATGAAAGGGTTGAAAGTGAGGATGTTGTTGCATATTCGAGCGTAAATGATTTCACTATCAATAAAAACAATAATGTTACACAGCTTTCAAAATTAGTTTTAGATAATGACATGTTTTGTCAATCAGGGGGAGCTGCATGTGAGCAATTTGTATCTAGTTGTATTGAGCCATTAGTTTTTACTTCAAGTTCAGCTGTTGCCGTTTCAAGAGTTGATGCATATTCATATCAAGTTGATGGATTTATAACTACATCTGATACAAAAATTGAAACTACAGTTTATTATGATGTAATTAATGATAATGCTCTAACAGGACAAGCAGTTTTTAATAAGATGACTATTAAATTTAAAGGAAAGAAATAATTCTTTTTTTCCCTTACTGGTTACTTGCTAATATTAGGCAAGCTTTTTAATCTATTTTCTATTTGTTGAATGATGTCATTGAGTTCATCTTCGTTCTCAGAAAAATTGATATTATCAACTTCGATTATTAAAAGTTCACCTTTTTTATACTCATCTATCCAAGCTTCGTACCTTTCGTTTAATCTAGTTAGATAATCAAGTCTAATGCTATTTTCATAATCTCTTCCTCTTTTTTGAATCTGCTCAACAAGCTTAGGAACAGATGCTCTAAGATAGATTAAAAGATCAGGGCCTTGGATAAATCCGTCCATTAAGTTGAAAATTTCTTTATAGTTTTCAAAATCTCTTGTACTCATTAACCCCATAGCGTGTAGGTTAGGAGCAAAGATATATGCATCTTCATATATTGTTCTATCTTGAATATATTTTTCACCACTATTTTTTATGTCGATAATTTGTCTAAATCGACTATTTAAAAAATAGACCTGAAGGTTGAATGCCCATCTTTGCATTTCTTTGTAAAAATCATTTAAATATGGGTTGTTTTCAACGTCTTCATAGTGGGCCTTCCATTTAAAATGTTTAGATAAAAGAGTTGTAAGAGTTGTTTTTCCTGAGCCAATATTTCCAGCAATAGCAATGTGCATTTTAGTTTTTTTTACTAAAATAAAAAAGAATTTTTTAAGATGATTGTAAAATTTAACTAGATAAAATATTGTTGAAAACTTATGAGTTTATTTTTTTTATTTCTTCAATAAAATCTCTTTTTTCATTTAATCGTTGTATTTTATTTTGACCACCTAATTTATTTTTTTGTTTTAGCCAATTATAAAAAACTCCATTTTTTACAATTGTTAATTTTGGATCATCCAAGATTAAATTCTTAGATCTTTTTGCTTCATAGTCAGAGTTAATAGATGAAATTTTTTTATCTAAAATTTTCATAAATAAATAAATGTCTTCAGGCATTTTTTCAAATTCAATAGCCCATTCATGAGCTCCAGATTTATTATTCATATATATAGGAGCGATTGTATAATCTGTTACCTTACTCTTAGTTACTTTACAGGCTTCATAAATTGCTTCATCAGTATTATGAACCATTAGTTCTTCACCAAAAGTATTTATACAACTCTTTGTTCTTCCTTTTATTATTATTCTAAATGGATTGATGCTTGTAAAACAAATTATATCTCCAATATTATATCTCCACAGTCCTGAATTTGTTGAAATAATTATTGCATAATCTACATTTAACTTAACATCTTTAAGTGAAATGTAATTTTGTGAGTTATTCTCTAAATCATTTTTACTTATAAATTCATAAAAAATTCCATAATCAAGCATTAATAACATATCATTAGAATCAATTTGATCTTGTATTCCAAAAAATCCTTCTGAAGCATTATAAGTTTCAAGATAATTCATTTTTTTGCTTGGAATTAATGAGCTGAAATGATTTTTGTAGGGACTAAAATTAATTCCACCATGTATATATAGTTCTAGATTTGGCCAAACTTCTAAGATATTATTAGCTTTAGTTTTTTTAAGAACATTTTTTAATAAAAGCAACATCCACGAAGGAACACCAGATAAGTTAGTTATGTTTTTATTTAATGATTGATTTGTAATCTTTTCAAGTTTTTCTTTCCAATCTTTCATGGTAGCTGTTCTAATATCTGGAAGACGATGTGTATTGACCCAAAATGGAAAATTATCAAGAAGGATTGCTGATAGATCCCCATCAATATAATTAGAATTAATCTCCTTAGATCCCCCCAATATTATTCCTTTACCATTAAATATTTTACTATTAGAATTGTTATTAAGATAAATAGCTAGCATGTCCTTTCCTCCTTTGAAATGACATTCATATAAAGTATCATAACTAAGTGGAATATATTTGCTCTTTGCATTTGTTGTACCTGATGATTTCGAAAATAGTTTTATTTTTTTAGGCCATAATATGTTGTTTTTTCCTCTTCTAGTTTCTTCAATATATGGAAATATTTCTTCGTATTTTCTAGAAGGTACAAGTTCTTTGTAGTCATTATAATTTTTGATTTTTTCAAAGGAATGATCAATACCAAATTTTGTGTTTCTAGCATACTTTATCAGAAAGCTAAATACTTTTTCTTGAAAATATATAGGATTTTCTTTCATCTTATTTAGATTGGTCATTCTTTGTTTAATTAAAGATGAAAGAATACTATTTTTAAACGGAAAATTTATCAAAAAATAATATATTTAAAAATTGAACCTTACAAAAATATGCATTCGAACGTAATTAGAAAGATGGATACTTCACTAAATGGAGTTGTTGAATATGCATTAAATATTCATAATCAGAAATTTTTAATGAATGACTTAATTGATTCAAGAATAAAAATTTCCTGGAAAGGAAAGATTATGTGTTATTGTGGAGAAGAAAAGAAGAAAGTATATCGTTCGGGGTTTTGTTATAATTGTTATTGGACATTACCTCAAGCCTCTCAAAGTATCTTTAAGCCTGAACTATGTACCGCTCATTTAAACATCGAGGAAAGAGATTTGGTTTGGGAAAAGAAATTTCAGTTAGCACCCCATTATGTATATATAGCAAATTCTAGTGGTATAAAAGTTGGGATTACTCGAAAAACTCAAGGTATTACTAGATGGATAGATCAAGGTGCTAGTCAGGCAATTATTTTGGCAGAAGTTCCAAATAGGAGGTTTTCTGGAGACATAGAAGTGGCTTTAAAGGAACATGTTTCTGATAAAACTAATTGGAGAAAGATGCTTTCTGCAGAACCTGAAAATGTAGATATGTTAGAAATCAAGAACCAATTGTCTTCTTTTGTTCCGAATGAATTAAAAAAATTTATTTCTAATGATAATTTTATAACTCAAATAAAATACCCTGTTTCTAAGTATCCCCAAAAAATAAAAAGTTTAAAGCTTGAAAAAGCGCAAGATATTAATGCGGTTTTAAAAGGTATTAAGGGGCAGTATTTAATCTTTGAAAATAATGAAGTGTTTAATGTTCGATCTCATGAGGGTTTTTTAGTTGATTTTTCTTTTGAAAAAGAAAATTTACAATCTTCTTTATTCTAAATTTAAGATATAAGGCAATCTTGTTTGTATTTTTTCAGATTTAATCATTTCTTTTATTGTAGTAATATCTTTTTTATTGATTAGATCTAACTCATCACCTAATATATCACTTAATTTGGTTTGATTTAACCCATCTAAAAATTCAGTAAATGGATCTTTTTGTTTAGGTAAAGAAATAGTTCTATACTCTTCAATTTCCGCTAATGCTGCAGCTGATTCAATAGCTTTTTCAAGACCTCCAAATTCGTCAATTAATCCAATTTTCTTTGCATCATATCCAGACCAAACTCTTCCTTGACCAATATTATCCACTTGCTTTGTGCTAATACCTCTTCCTTCACTTACTCTAGAAATAAAAGTTTTGTAGACATCTTCAATACCTTGCTGTATCTTTTGTTTTTCGAATGATGTTAATTTTCTATAAATACCCATGTCCGCAGAATTATTTGTTTTAACTGTATCAAAGGTTATTCCAAAGTTGGACTTATAGAATTCATTCATGTTAGGAATCATACCAAACACACCGATTGATCCAGTTATAGAGGTTGGACTAGCAAAAATTTTGTCAGCTGCACATGCAATATAATATCCACCTGAGGCAGCCACATCTCCAAACGAAACTACTAAAGGTTTTTCATTTTTTGCTAAAACAGTTTCTCTCCAAATTACGTCAGATGCAAGTGCGCTACCTCCTCCTGAATTTATTCTTAATACAATTGCTTTTACTTTTTCATCTTTCCTTGCTTTTTCAATTGCTTTTGAAGTAGTAATTGAACCTATAGAGTTTTCATCTCCTTTTCCAGAGTTAATACCACCATTTGCATATACAATTGCAATTTTGTTTCTACTAATTTCTTTTTTCTTTGTTTTTACATTAGAATATTTATTGATAGATATAATTTTAAGTTTGTCTTTTCCTAAAAGCATTTTAAGAGTATCTTTAACTTGATCTTCATATAAAATTCCATCAACATAATTTTCTTCTAAACAAATTTCAGCACTGCTTAACTTTAATTGATTAGCATCTTTATGAATTTTAATTTTTGAAATCCCTCTTTGACTAGCTATGCTGTCAATAATATTATTATTAACTGACTTGAGTAAAAGCTTTAATTGTTTGCGGTTTGAATCACTCATTTTTTCAAGAGTG
Source organism: uncultured Bacteroidota bacterium (assembly GCA_902579065.1). Classification (GTDB taxonomy): domain Bacteria; phylum Bacteroidota; class Bacteroidia; order Flavobacteriales; family BACL11. Next base: position 23,391 of record CACHFI010000005.1, on the reverse strand, counting down.
AATGGTTCTATTGCACTTTTAAATTTTCCAAGTCTAAAAATTTGTAGATCAATATTTAGTTTTTCTAATAGGCCTTTGAAAAACATTACCGTTGCAGACATACCCTTATGATCAATTATTCCCATAGGGTTTATATATAATCTATCTGCAACTGATGACAAATAATAACTTTTCATGGCATATACTTCATTATATGCAACTATTGGTTTTTTTGTTTCTTTAAATTCTAATAATTTATTTCTTATTTCTTCAGCTTTAGACATGCCTGCATTAACAATAGGACTATTGATATAGATCCCAGTAATATTTTCATCAGTCTTGGCTTTCTCAATATTATCTAAGATTGTTTTTAAGCTTAATTGTTGACTAGCATCAATATTCATTGGATCAAGACTTGAAAAAGGATTTGTACTTGTTCTTTCAACTACTTCTTTAGATAAATCAATTTTAAGAAAGTGCTTGTCATCTAATTTTTTTGTTGAAGTACTTTTTTGAGATGATATTGAAGCAACACCAGCTATAATTAAAATTATAATTAAAAATGATAGTAAAATACCTATTACAGTTGAAAAAATGTTTTTTAGAAAATTGAGCATAGTTAATTTTTAAAAATTTTCACAAATATAATTCTATTAAGTTAGAAATTAATTATTTTTATGTAGGAACACTTACGTTTTTAAATGAAAAAGATTTTTTTACAGTTAGGTAGTAATATGGGAGATAGAGATGAAAATCTACTTAAAGCTACTAGATTAATTTCAGAAAAAATAGGCTCAGTTATTTCGGTTTCAAATATTTATGAAAGTACACCATGGGGAGTTGATAATCAAAGAAATTTTTTAAATCAAGTATTGTGTGTTCAAGCCAAAATCGATCCTTTTCTAATTCTTGAAAATGCATTGCAGATAGAAAAAGAAATGGGAAGAATTCGTATTGAAAAATGGGGTGAAAGAATAATAGATATAGATATTTTATTTATCGATGATTTAATAATTGAATCTGAAAATTTATGTATCCCTCATGAGTTTATTGCTAAGAGAAAATTTGTGTTACAACCAATGTATGAAATAGCTCCTAATTTTATTCATCCTAAGTTGAATAAAACTATAAGCCAATTGTTGGAAGAATGTATTGATGAAGAAAAAGTTAATGTTTATGCAACATAAATTTCTTGCAATTGAAGGGAATATTGGAGTTGGTAAGACTTCTTTGGCTGAGATGTTATCAGCAGAATATAACTCTAAACTTATTTTAGAGTCATTTGCAGACAATCCGTTTTTACCAAAATTTTATAAAGAGCCAGAAAAATACGCTTTTTCCTTAGAGCTTTTTTTTATGTCTGAAAGATATCATCAGCTTAAAAATAATTGGAGTGAAGATTTATTTCATGCTAATAAGATTGCTGATTACTTTTTTATGAAATCAAAAATATTTGCAATAAATAATTTAAAAAGTGATGAGCTCCTATTATTTGACAAATTATTTGAAATTATGCTTTCTTCTTTACCACTTCCAAATCTTTTAGTCTACTTACATTCTGATATAGAAAGATTACAAAAGAATATTCTAAAAAGAGGCCGAGATTTTGAATTAAATATTAAAGACTCATATCTAAAATCAATTCAGGAAAATTATTTTGATTATTTAAAAAAGCAGGATAAGATACCTGTATTAATTATTGATGTGTCAAATATTGATTTTATTAATAATGAAAATGATTATTTTAAAATCAAAAATTTAATAAACAAAAGCTACTCTGTTGGAGAAGTTAAAAAAGTTATATTATAGTCTATTCAACAGCTTTTAAAAACTTTTCATTTGATTTAAAATTTATGAATTCTAAATCTTTTATTGCCTCTTTTTTGTAGTTGTTATTTTTTGATATGGCACTACTAAGAGATTTTATCATCATATCTTCATTACCTGATCTTGCATATGAAATTGCATTTAAATAGTTGCACTCAGCAGTGTTTTCGTTACAAGTACTGTTTTGACCATTTAACATTTTTGCTAAAGCTGCATTATGTGTGTTCTTATTTTTAAAGAATCTTGCTGCCTTTTTGTAATTTGCAGTTCTTAAATCAAGAAGAGCTTTATTTCTTGGTGTTGCTGATTTATTGTAAAGCTTCTTAGCTAGTTCTAAATCTCCTTCCCACGCAGCAATAACTGCTTTATTATTTTGAATATTAGAAGCGGATCCGTTTAGTTTTTCAGCTTTAGACAAATATTTTTTAGCTTCAACTAAATTATTTTTTTCTAGCATTAGACAAGCAATGTTATTATATCCTTTCCAATTATTATGTAGCTGACTTGATTTATTGAAAATTGAAATTTTTAACTCATTATCATTAGTTAATGAAGCAGAATAAAGTAATTCTTTAATATCTAATTCTTGAGCATTGTTTTGTGCAAGTTCTAAAATTAAAGAATCAGACTTTTTAGGCTCATATGAACGTATCGTAATTTTTGCCTTTCTTAATTGAGGTAGTACGTCCTTTTCTATTGCGTCATAAATTTCAGCCATGTCTCTTATTGCCTGTTCTCTTTTTTCAAGATCTTCAACAGAATTTACAATTTTAGTAATTCTTCTTCTATCTTTAATATCCGAATTTCTCATTAATTTATTGAATCCTTCCCAATCTTCACCTTCAGAAATTTCTGTATATAGATCATCATTGTCAACACCATCTAGCTTAACTTTTCTTAACATTCTTTTTAAATATCTTAGTGTGCTTGCAGCTCTTTTGTCGGAAACATCATCATTTAAGTTAACCGATCCTTCAGGAGAAGCAAAAGATTTTACTTCAATTGAGTGAGTTTTATATCCAAGGCTTGCAAATTCCTCCAATCTTTTAATATCATCATCACTTTTTTCTGTTGTTCTAACATTACTTTGATTAACTAAGAAGTAAATAATAGCAGATTCTTCAAGAATTGTTTCTTTTTCATAATTGCTTTTAGCAAAATAAATATCTTCAGTGTTTTGGATTCTTGTTGAAGTTGCAAGTACACCATTAGCAATTGTTCTCGAATCAAAAACTAATTCTTTTTCTTTTTCTTTTCCAAGAGCTCTTAATTCTAGCTTTGATTCCATCATATCTTTAGTATATGGAATATTATCTTTGTATGAAAATCTTCCGCCCGTAGCGTAAAAAATTGTTGCTTCTCCTCCTGTTGCTTCTTCTCCTTGCACTGTAATTGATTTAAACTTTTTTTCACCATTTTCAGTGATTAAAACTGGTGTGAACTCAACTGTCGTTGATTTTGCAAAATACTTTTCAGGAAAACTGGCATCTATGTTTACCTCAACTTTTCCAGCATGAGCTTGAAGGGTTGGTGGAGTTACATTAACATTTACAGTTTCAAACTTGCTTGCCATATTAGAAAGGCCACAAGAAGTTAGAAAAGAAATAGCTATTGAGTAAATTAAGATCTTTGAGATTTTCATATTTTATTTTTTAATGAAAACAAAAATAACAAAATAAAATTGTGGAATTATTTATATTTTTTCTTTTTTATTAGAGAAAATTATTTCAAGAATTGAGTTGATTTCCAAATGACTATACCAGCACAAACACTAATGTTGAGAGAGTGTTTTGTGCCGAATTGCTCAATCTCAATAACATCATCACATTTATCAATAATTTTTTGACATATTCCTTCAACTTCATGTCCAAATATCAAAGCAATTGGTTCTTTTATTTTAAAGTTATCTAATGTAGATGAGTTTTCTACTTGTTCAACACCTACAATATGGTAGCCATCTTGCTTTAATTGATTAATTGCTTCTTCAGTTTCTTGCTTATAAATCCATTCCACTGAATTTGTAGATCCAAGGGCAGATTTTCTTATTTCATTGCTTGGTGGGGTAGGTGTTATGCCACATAAATAAATTTTTTCGATCAAAAACGCATCACTTGTTCTAAAAATTGATCCTACATTTTGAGCACTACGTACGTTGTCTAAGATAACAGTGATTTTATGTTTTTTAATTTTTTTAAACTCATCTACTGTGATTCTTTTTAATTCACTATTATTTAACTTTCTCATCTATTATATTTGTTGCTAAATTAAATAATAAATTTTTGGCTAAAAAAGTAAAAAAGACAGATGCTGTAACTCCATTAATGAAACAGTATAACGATATTAAATCTAAATATCCAGATGCATTATTACTGTTTAGAGTTGGAGATTTTTATGAAACTTTTGGTAAAGATGCAATTATAGCTTCAAAAATTTTAGAAATTATTTTGACAAATAGAGCTAACGGTTCATCAAAAATTGAACTTGCAGGTTTCCCTCACCATGCTTTAGACAACTATCTTCCTAAATTAGTAAGAGCTGGATATAGAGTTGCAATATGTGATCAACTGGAGGATCCCAAAAAAAACTAAAAAAATTGTAAAAAGAGGAGTGACTGAATTAGTTACACCAGGGGTTTCATATAATCATTTGACTATTAATAATAAGAAAAATAATTTTTTAGCATCAATTTTTTATGGAGCTGATAATATCGGAGTATCATTTCTAGACATTTCAACAGGAGATTTTTTTGTTTCACAAGGAAATGTTGAATATGTAAATAAATTAATACAGTCATTCTCTCCTTCAGAAGTATTGTATCAAAAGAGCCAAACTTCTAAATATAATGTTGATTTTGACTCATCTTATTTTTCATATGCTTTAGATGATTGGCCTTACACATATGATTATTCTGCCGATTTATTAATTAATCAATTTAAAACGAAATCTTTAAAAGGATTTGGAATAGAAAAATTAGAAGATGGAATAATTAGCGCAGGTGTTATTTTACATTATCTAAAAGAAACTAAGCATGACTATACTTCAAACATTCTAACAATTTCAAGGATTGATGAAGAAAAGTATCTTTGGATGGACAGTTTTACTGTAAGAAACCTGGAGCTTTTTTATTCTCCAAATAAAGGAGCTAAAACATTAATTGAAATTTTAGATTGTGCTGAAACGGCAATGGGCTCTAGAATGTTATCACGCTGGCTAGCATTACCACTTAAAAACACTAATCAAATAAATGAACGTTTAGATATAGTAGAGTGTTTCAATAAAGATTATAATTTTTCTGAAATCATACAAGATAATTTAAAGAACATTGGTGATTTAGAAAGACTTGTATCTAAGGTTTCAACCAGAAGAGTAAATCCAAGAGAAATACAAAAGCTAAAAGAATCATTAAAATCAATAATTCCAATAAAAAATCAATGTGAAATATCTAACTTGAGTTCACTACAAAAAATGGGAAGCGATTTAGATATATGTGAAGATTTAATTAATAAAATACAAACTGAATTAGTTGAAAATCCTCCTGCATTTTTACATAAAGGAAATATAATTAATGAAGGAGTAAATTTAGAGCTTGATGAATTAAAAAATATAAAAAATTCAGGAGAAGAATATTTAGATAAGATGCTCAAGGATGAAATTGAAAAGACATCAATTCCTTCTTTAAAGATTTCTTACAATAACGTTTTTGGATATTTTTTAGAAGTTAGAAATATTCACAAAGACAAGGTTCCAGAGACATGGATAAGAAAACAAACATTAGTTAATGCAGAAAGATATATTACTCAAGAACTGAAAGAGTATGAAGTGAAAATATTATCAGCTCAAGAAAAAATTTCAAATATTGAATCAGAAATATTTAATAAGCTGATTGATTCTATTTCAAAACAAATTGCTTCTCTTAAGAAAAACGCAAATATTATTTCATCTTTAGACTGTTTGTTTTCATTTTCAAAAATTTCAAATAGAAATAATTATTCAAAACCAATAATTAATTCCGGTTCTGATTTAAAGATTTTAAAAGGAAGACACCCTGTAATTGAACAACAATTAGAAACACTTAAACATTATATTCCAAATGATATAATGCTTAATAAAGAAGACCAACAGATTGTCATGATAACAGGTCCAAACATGTCTGGTAAATCAGCTATTTTAAGACAAACTGCTTTAATTGTTTTAATGGCACAAATCGGCTGTTTCGTACCTGCTGAAAGTGCTGAAATAGGTTTAGTTGACAAAATTTTTACAAGAGTAGGGGCATCAGATAATATTTCAATGGGAGAATCTACTTTTATGGTTGAAATGAATGAAACTGCAAGTATTTTAAATAACTTAAGTCAAAATAGTTTGATATTGTTAGACGAAATCGGAAGAGGAACAAGTACATATGATGGGATCTCTATTGCTTGGTCAATAGCTGAGTACATTCATAAACATAATACAAAAGCAAAAACATTATTTGCAACTCACTATCATGAGTTAAATGAAATGAGTAATAAATTTGAGCGTATAAAAAATTATAATGTTTCAATTAAAAGAAAGGATAATGAGATTTTGTTTATGAGAACACTAAAGCCAGGAGGCAGTAATCATAGTTTCGGAATTCACGTTGCTAGAATGGCTGGAATGCCCAATTTTGTAATTGAAAATGCAGAAAGTATGCTAAAGCAACTTCAATCATCTAGAAATCAAAAAGTTGAGAAAACTTTAGATAAAAAAATGCAATTAAGTTTTTTTGATATTCAAGACCCTGTTTTGCAAAAGGTGAGAGATGTATTAATAGGAATCGATGTAGATTCATTAACACCAATTGAGGCTTTAATGAAGCTTAATGAAATTAAAAAAACTATAAGTGATAAGCTTTGAAATATTGATTATTTAACTAAATTTGCCATCCCTTGCGAGTGTAGCTCAGGGGTAGAGCATCACCTTGCCAAGGTGAGGGTCGTGGGTTCGAATCCCATCACTCGCTCAAAGAATTGTTCTTTTAAAAAACTGTTGCCCGGGTGGTGGAATTGGTAGACACGTTGGACTTAAAATCCAATGAGCAGTAATGCTCGTACGGGTTCAAGTCCCGTCCCGGGTACAAAAAAAGGTTGAAGTTTACTTCAACCTTTTTTTATTTTACATCAGCTTCTTTTTAAAAGCTGTCAATTTTTTTGGCCATTAAAAAATCATTTTCATGAAGCCCATCAATTTTGTGAGTAAATAAAATAACTTTTACTGTTTTAAAATTAATATGTACGTACGGGTGATGACCCTCTTCTTCAGCTAAGTTTGCAACTTTATTTGTGAAATCAATTCCTTCCATGTAACTAGAGAAATTAAATTCTCTAATTATTTTTTTATTTTCTTCTACTAACCAGTCAGAGTTAATTAACTTTTTAAAGTTATTAATTTCCTCTTCGTTTAGAGGAGGAATTCCTCCCTGACAAGGAATGCATTTGTTAATACTAAACATATTAAAAAAGTAAAGTTATGCAAATACCAACACAGAATAAAGCTTGCAATGTTATCGTTCCCCAATTTGCTCCAACTAATTCTCTAGTTTCATATTTTTTATAAAGAATTGAAAAAATATAACCACCATATATTACTAATAGAGCCAAAGGTATTAGTAATAAATCATTTCCTATACTATTAGCTAATATAAGTGTTGTATATATAGCTAATCCGAGAATTAGAAGGTATATCCATCTACTTGCTTTTTTACCAAATGTTACTACTAAGTGATTTTTCTTGGTTTTAATATCACTTAACATATCTGGAAATTCATTAATTAATAGAATGTTTGTTGTTAATAGACCCATTGGTATTCCAATGTAAAGGCAGTTCATTAAATGTTCTGATGTCATTAAATCTCCATTGAAAATTGCAAATGCAGTTCCTAGAGTTATTAGAGGTCCAAATGCTAGAAATATTGTTAATTCTCCTAACCCTCTTCTTGCAACTAGTCTTAAAGGAGGAGCTGTATAGAAATATCCTAAAAACAGTCCTGCTAATGCAATATATAAAACAGAGCTGGTATTTGCAGAGTTCGTTAACATTAGAACAACACCTCCAATTAATAGAGCTATTAAAGTTAATATCGTACCAAGTTTTTTAGTACCTGATAGTGTTATGAGACCAAGTTCAATTGCCCTACTACCACCAGAAACTTGTTGAAAATAATCATTATTCTCTTCATCTGTTCCGTCTTTAACATCAAAATAATCATTTAAAACATTTACACTTAAATGTGCAATTAATACACCAAAAATACAAAGCACAAAATTTGTTATGTTAAATAAATCATCACCAACACCAGCAAAATAAGCACCAACTGCTAAAATTGGTAATATAGATGCTGATGTAAAAGGCATTCTAGTAATTGCTAAGCCTTTTATTAGTTTAGTTGAAAAATTAATTGGCACATTCACTTCTTCATCTATAACCTCAGTAACTCCGCAGTATCCAGTTTGTGGTTGATCTTTACCGTTAGCAAAAGTTGGTGTTATTCTAATTTTTGCATTAAATTTTTCTTTATTCTTTTTGATGAAGTATGTTTTTCCAATATATTCTCCTTTTTTTACGGCTTCGTCTAGCCATCCTTCAACATTTTGTAGAACTATTTCTCCAGGAGAAAAAATAGAAACTCTCTTTTTACCTATTAATTCTTCTTTTGGATAACCAAATACTTGTTCTGCACCATCATTCATGGTTAGGATTCGACCTTCCATGTCACAGGTTATTGTACTTTTTTTCATAATTTTATTTTGTGTTTTTATATTTAAAAAAATTCTTTACGAATTTTAAATGATTTTGTGTGTTTAAGACGCCAAATTTATACAAATTTTTATCAGTTTGAATAACAAAAACATTATCATTTGATTGAATAGTTATTTTTGGATAAATACAAGCTTCTACGAATTCATTATTATTGTATCTAAAGAAAAATACTATGCCTTTTTCTCTCAAATCAAAATTAACACCTACAGTATTGTTATAGTTTTCAATATCGATATTAAACTTATTTTTATTAATACTATTAAGAAGATATTTACTGGATCCAAAATTATTTGTTTTTATTCTTTTGAGCCAGCTGAAAGGTTTTCCACAAATCTCATTTACTAACTTAAAAGTTTCAGAAGGATCACTATTGACATTTAAAAGCACTATGTATAACTTTTTAATTAAATATTTATGCAAAAATAATCATTTATTTAGTATTTTTTAATATAATTGCATATCTTTTTTTAATTAAAATTATGCAAGATGATAACTGAAATTAAGGCTATAAACGAATCAATAGTTTCTTTTGATGCAAAAAAATATTCCTACACAAGAAACTATGTTGATGGAAATATTTCTTTTTTATCTCCGTATATCTCTAGAGGAGTAATATCTACTAAGACAATTTATAATACTCTAAAAAAAAAATATAATAAATTTTCTGAAATAGAAAAGTATGTTCAAGAGCTTGCTTGGCGTGATTATTTTCAATTAATATTTGAAGAAAAGGACGTTACAAGAAATCTTAAAAATGAAAATCAATCTTATATTTCATTTGATGGTTTTCCAAGTGTTTTTGAACAAGCTAAAACTGGAATCAAATTTATTGATGATTCTATTCATAATTTATACAAATCAGGATACATGCACAATCATGTTAGAATGTATGTCGCTTCATTAATATGTAATTTTTCAAATTCTCACTTTTATAATCCATCAAAATGGATGTATTATCATTTACTAGATGGAGATATTGCTTCAAACTGTCTAAATTGGCAATGGATATCAGGAGCAAGTCGCAATAACAAGTATTTATTTAATCAAGATAATCTAAATAAATATTCAAAAACAAATCAAAAAAACACTTTTATTGATATTTCTTATGAACATATTGATAAAGTTCAACCCCCAAATAATTTTGATAGATTAACAATATTCAATAAACAAGCTGCACTTCCAGTTTCTGATACATTTACAATTGACAACAATAAGCCATTATGTGTTTATAATTATTACAATTTGGATCCTTTATGGAAATCTGACATTGATTGTAATCGAATATTATTATTTGAACCATCCATATTTAAAAAATTTCCTGTAGGAAAAAAAGCAATTGAATTTTCATTGAGATTATCAAAAAACATACCAAACATTAAAATCTTTACAGGGGAATTTAAAGATTTAGTTAAAGAATACAACAATAAAATTTTTTATAAACAACATCCATTAAATTATAATTATCATGGAATTGAAGATTCTAGAGATTGGTTAACATCTATTAAAGGATGTTATCCTTCATTTTTTTCCTTTTGGAAAAAAGCTAAAAAGGAATTAAAATTTTAAATATGTTCTTTTCAAGTAGTGATATTTCTAACTTAGATAAAATTGACAGATTAAAGTTGATCAATTCAATAACAGGTCTAAAGCCAGCTAATCTTATTGGAACAAAAAGTTTAAATGGCAACACTAATCTTGCGATTTTTAGCTCCATTGTACATATTGGTTCAAATCCTCCATTAATTGCTTTTGTTACTCGAACATCAAAAAAAGTTAGTAGGCATACTCTTGAAAATATTATTAAAACAAAAAAATATACGATAAATCAAATACAAAAGAACTTTGTAAAAAAAGCACACTATACTTCTGCAAAGTTTGAGGAAAATATTTCAGAATTTGAAATGTGTAAAATAGAAGAGGAGTTTATTGATGACTTTTATGCACCATTTGTAAAAGAAAGCAATTTAAAATTAGGCATGGAGCTCAAAGAAGTGATTCCAATTAAATCTAATGAATCAACTTTAGTAGTTGGAGAAGTGATGCTAATTAACACTAAAAAGGAATATTTAAAAGACAATTTCATGTTTGATTTAGAAAAAGCAAATTCAGTTGCTATAGGCGGTTTGAATGAATATTTTACTATTTCCAATTTTGCAAATTTCCCACACGTAAAGCTTGATAATTTTCCAAATTTTTAGTTTTGTCATGAAAAACGTAACCCTAATTTTCCCTAATCAATTATTCAAGAATATTGAATGGATTGACAGATCTAATACAATTTTTCTTATTGAAGAGCATCTTTTTTTTAGACAATATAATTTTCATAAACAGAAGTTGACATTTCACAGAGCTTCTATGAAATATTATTTTGATTATTTACTAAGTCAAGGTTTAAATGTAATTTATATTGAAAGTCATCAGAAGACAGCTGATATTACAACGTTTTTTGAAGAATATGAAAATGAAAAAATGGATATAGTTAATATTATTTCTTGTGATGATAACTATTTAGAAAAACGAATTACAAATAAAACAGAAGAAAAGTCTATAAAACTTAAAGTGCACAATAATCAAAGTTTCTTAAATACTAAAAGTGATCTTTTGCCTTTTTTTAAAAATAAAAAAAGTAAACTTTTTCAAACGTCTTTTTATATACAGCAAAGAAAAAAGTGGGATATTTTAATAAAAGATAAAGATAAACCTATTGGAGAAAAATGGAGTTTTGACTCGGATAACAGAAAGAAATATCCCAAAGGAAAAAATGTCCCACATATTAACCCACCCAAGCCTGATAAGTATTTTGAGGAAGCCGTAGAATATGTTACATCTAAATTTAAAAATAATATTGGGGTATTATCTCAAACTCCAAAATATCCTTATACTCATAATGAAAGTTTAAAGTGGCTGAGAAATTTCATTGAAGAAAGATTTAAAGAATTTGGAGATTATGAAGATGCTATTTTAGAAAAAGAGGACTTTTTAAATCACAGTATTTTATCTCCTATGCTGAATGCGGGATTATTAACCCCAGATATTATTATTGATGAGGTATTGAAGGCTCAAAATTCTGTTCCATTAAATTCACTTGAAGGTTTTATTCGTCAAATAATAGGCTGGAGAGAATTTATTAGAGGCGTCTATCACTTCAAAGGAACTGAGCAGAGAAATAGTAATTTCTTCAATCTAAATAGATCTATGCCAAATTCATTTTATACTGCAAACACAGGAATTCTTCCATTAGATAATTGTATTAAAAAAGTATTAAAAAATGCGTATTCTCATCATATTGAAAGATTAATGGTAATTGGTAATTTTATGTTATTATGTGAAATTAAGCCAAATGATGTATATAGATGGTTTATGGAACTTTATATAGATGCATATGATTGGGTAATGGTGCCCAATATCTATGGAATGAGTCAGTTTTCTGATGGTGGATTGATGTCAAGTAAGCCGTATGTCAGCAGTAGTAATTACATAAAAAAAATGAGTGATTTTAAAAATGGTAATTGGAATAATATTTGGGATGGTTTGTATTGGCGATTTATAAATAAAAATCGCGATAAATTGAGTAAAAATATAAGAATGAGATTTATGATCAATCTTTTTGATAAGATGGAAGATCATAAAAAAAACACCCATTTATTAAATGCTCAAAATTTTCTTGATACTTTGAAATAATTATATTTTTATTTAAATAAATTTGATTTAAATACGTTATTATTCAAATTGTTTAAATGAATATTTTTTCAAAACTAAAAATCTTCACTTTTGTTTCCCTTGCTTTTGCAATTCCTTTTTCAGTAGCTTTAACAAATATTTTAATAGTTCTCTTTTCATTTTTTTGGATAATAGAAGGAGGTTTTAAAAATAAGTTCAACATCATTATCTCACATAAATGGCTGATTTCAATTTTCACACTTATTATTCTTTATTTTATTGGTTTATTATACGGTGAATCTCACGGTGATGCTCAATATGTTTTAAAAAGAGCGTTACTTTTATTATTTTTTGTCCCAGTTTTTACTTCAAATTTTTCAGAAGATATTTATAGAAAATCTGTAAAATTTTTTCTGGCGGCAAATCTATTTTCTGCATTAGCTGCTATAGCTATAAACTTTAGTGTTATAGACTCTTTCTTTTCTATTCCATCAATTTCAGCATTTTTAAAATATAACTACCATAATATTTTACTTTCATTTTCATCTTTACTTGCTTTTATTTTATTTGTAAGGTCAAAGAGTAGATATGCATATACATATCTAATTTTAATTTTAATTTATACCATGAGTATTTTTACAGAAGCAGGAAGGGCTGGTCAGTTGACCTTTAATTTATTCTTCTTTCTTTTTTCTATTTATTACATTAAAAAAAAATTCAAGTATTCATTGTCAATTATTAGCTTCTTATTTATTGTGAACTATTTATCTTATTCCAATTCACCAATTTTTAAATATAGAGTTGACAATTTATCACATATAGTCCAAAATGATGGTAAACAGAAAAACGTTAAAGCAAAAGAAAAAGATATTCGCTACTTATTTACAAAATCTGGTTTAGAATTGGTTCTAAAAAAACCAATTTTTGGACATGGAACAGGATCATTCAGCGAAGTTTTTAAAGAATATACAAATACAACTTATGATCTCAAAAAGCATAAAACACCTCATAACAATTATTTATATGTTTTGTTGGAGTTAGGACTCATAGGATTAATTACCTTTCTTTCCATATTTTATTATCAGATAAAAAATCTTTTATTAATTGGGGGGAAAAATTTTGAAATACTTCTCCTTCCAATTTTTATTCTTGTCTTAATGTTGTTTGACTCGTATATGTTTATTTTCACACTAACGATATTTTATATATATATGTATAAGGTATTATCTAATATTTTAATTAAATCTAAATATGACTGATAAAGGAACACTCATACACAAAATGCATCAACTGCAAAAAAGAGTAACCAGAGCATTGAAAAACGAAGGTGAAAAAATCTCTCTTAAAACTAAGTTAAGGTTAAATAGGATAAAAAAAATTCAAGAAAAACTAAGAGCAAAGAAATTATAGTTTTTTTGAAATTAGAAATTCAATAATTTTTTGAGTTGATCCTTCGTTTTCTTCAAAATATTTTTGAGTTTTTTTAATGTCAAACCAACTTTTTTGATGATTAATGAAATCAGAAAATTCTAAAATATTTTTGATTGACTTTGCACTATTCTGTTTTATTAAGTCATGTGCTTCATTGAATTTTTTGTAGTTAGGTCCAAAAATTACAGGAATATTATTTGATACAACCTCTAATGTATTGTGAATTCCTTTTCCAAATCCTCCACCAACATATGCAATTGAGCAATATTTATAAATGTTTTTAAGAATTCCAATTTTGTTGATTAATAAGATGTTTTTTTCAGTATAGTTATCTAAATCTGTTAAAAGTTCAACATCTAGCTTTTTAGAGATTCTATTGCAATAATTTATTTCATGAGGAGCTATTAAATAGTTGTATTGTGGATTCTTTTTTATGTATTGAACAAAAATATGCTCATCTTCAGGCCATACGCTGGCAAAAATTATTGTTGTTTTTTTCTCGCAAAATTTTTTTATTTCTTCATTTTGAATAGTTAATTTATTATTTGATATTATAGAATCTATTCTGGGATCTCCACTAACTGTAACATTTAAAATATTATATGAATTAAGAATTTTTTTGGAGTTAACATCCTGAACAAAAAAATGTGATGATTTCTCAATTATTTTTCTTGTGAAATTATTTTTTAATACAAAATCATTTTTGTTAAAAACTGATGCAATATGTAGTGTTGGGATTTTTTGTAGACTTAGTTGATTTAAAAAGTTAAACCAAAATTCAGATTTTATGAATATTGCAATTTTAGGTTTTACAATTTTTAAAAATTTTTTTACATTTTTTCGGGTATCGATTGGAAGATATGAGACGAAATCTATATATGTATTATTCTCATAGTTATTTAAGCCAGATGGTGAGAAAAAAGTCAATAAAATTTTATCATTCTGGAAATTCATTTTGTATTTCTTGATTAGCTCCCTAGCTTGTTCATATTCACCTAATGAAGCGCAGTGAAACCAAACAATCTCATTTTCATTTGATTTAAATTTATTTAGTTTTTTAAAAAGATCTTTCCTTCCACTTTTCCATTCTCGAGATTTATTATTCAATAAAGCATGAGCCTTAATAGCTAAGGAAAAAATCTGTATTATTAAATTATATAATTTCAGCATTTAGAAATAATGAAATTCTTCTTTGTTTTTTCTATTGATAGGTATAATGATTCCTAAATGAATTCCCAAAAGCTGATCATATCTAATTTTGTCTTCATTACTACTTTGAGTGGTGAAATTGTATACTCTTCTATCTTTGGTAAATGCCAATGAATAATCGATTCCAGTAAATACTTTTAGAGGATTATTTTGCTTATAATAAATGTAGTCTATAGAAAAACTTGTGTTAAAGCCATTAGCTAGTTGATCGTATCCTTGCTTGTAATCATTATTTAAGTGTGGTATATATTGGTTTTTTGTATCTATTCTAATTCTGTGTTGTAAAAAACCGATTCCTGTGGAAAGATATATTCCTGTAGGGTTGCTTTCATCAAAGCAAAAAGCATATCCAGCATATAAGTTTGAACTAAAACCTTCTTGTAGTAAAATAATATTAGCATAAGTACCATTTCCATCAATTACAAATCCATTTTCTGTACTTATATTATTGAATATTGTTGAGTCCTGAATCTCCCCTCCAAAAATATATCCAGCTTTAAAACCGTAAAATAAATTATTTTCGGTTTTATTTATTAGATTAACACCAATATTAGAATTATTTCCAAACTTATCAGATAATTTACCTATTGGAAATTGATAAGAATAATCAATTAAAAAACCATTAAAAGCAAAGTTCTTGTTGTTTTTTTTAACCTTATTATTTGTAATCTGTCCAAAAACAAAAAAAGGCATGAAAATAAAAAATAAAAAAGTTAAAAGTTTAATCATTTTTTGCATCAAATGCTAAAATACATTTTCATCTAAAAATAAACGTTAATTGTCCTCTTTTAATTGCATATATTTGTTTGAAAATAATTTTGTCAAATGCTTAGTTGGTTTAAGAAATCTACAAAAAAATTAGAGCCTATTGATTTTACTGCTGTAAGTGTAGATATACATTCGCACTTACTTCCAGGAATTGATGATGGAGCAAAAGATTTAGAAGATAGTGTTCTGATGATTAAAGAGTTAAAGAGTCTTGGTTTTAATAAAATTATTACAACTCCTCATATAATGAGTGACTTGTATAAAAATAATCCTCAAATAATAAATTCTTCGTTATTAACATTAAAACAAAAATTAGAGGAAGATAAAATTGAGATCGAGATTAATGCTGCTGCAGAATATTATGTTGACTATGATTTTGAACAACGTATCGGAAAAGAAAGGTTTATGACTTTAGATGATAAGCATCTTTTGATTGAATTTTCATTCTTAGAATCTCCAAGAAATATGGATGATATTATTTTTAAATTACAGCTTGAAGGATATGTTATTGTTTTGGCTCATCCTGCTCGATATCAATATTTTTCAGTTGAGGATTATATGTCTTTGCATAATAGAGGTGTTTTATTTCAGTTGAATTTATTATCACTAATTGGATATTATTCATCTCAAGTAAAACAAAATGCTGAATTATTGATTAATAACAATATGGTTTCATTTGTTGGTACTGATTGTCACAATATGAATCATGCAAAGTTATATCACAAATGCCAAACTCTTTCATCTTGGCATCAACTTGTCAAAAGTGAAGTTTTGAAAAATAATAAATTATAGGTTTGCACTTTGTGTTGGGATTTCTCTATTTACTTTTTTAAATAATCCCTGCAATACTTTTCCTGGGCCAACTTCTATCACTTCAGAAAGACCGTCATTAATCATATTTTGCATAATTTGAGTCCATTTAACAGGTCCAGTTAATTGGTCAATAAGATTTTGTTTTATCAAATCAATATCACTTGTCGGTGAAGCAGAAATATTTTGATATATAGGACAAATTCCTTTACTTATTACTGTTTTTTCAATTGCATCTTTTAATTCATTTTTTGCAGAATCCATAAGAGGAGAATGAAATGCTCCTCCTACAGGTAATTTCAGCGCTCTTCTTGCTCCAGCTTCTGTTAATTTCTCACAAGCAAGATCAATGCCATTAAAAGTTCCTGAAATTACTAATTGTCCTGGACAGTTGTAATTAGCTGGAACAACAATTTCATCAATTTTACCACATATTTCTTCAACAACAGTATTTTCTAAACCCAAAATTGCAGCCATAGTTGAAGGGTTGTTTTCACATGCTTTTTGCATTGCATTTGCTCTACTTTGAACTAAGATAAGCCCATCTTCAAAGCTCATATATTCCGAGGCAACCAGTGCTGAAAATTCTCCAAGTGAATGTCCACCAACAAAATCAGGTTTGAATTTATTACCCAATATTTTTGCTAAAATTACTGAGTGTAAAAATATAGCTGGTTGTGTAATTTTTGTTTCTTTTAGGGCTTCGCTATCATCACCAAACATAACATCTGTAATGTTAAAATTTAAAAGATGATTGGCTTGTAGAAACATCTCTTTAGCCTCGTCATAAGTTTCATATAAATCTTTGCCCATGCCTGGAAATTGTGCGCCTTGGCCTGGGAAAACGAATGCTTTCATAAATTAATTAATTAAATTCATAAATTCTGACCTTGTTTTTTCATCTTTTAAAAATAAGCCAGAAAAAGCAGAAGAAGTTGTGGAAGAATGTTGTTTTTCTACACCGCGCATTTGCATGCATAAGTGTTGAGCTTCAATTACTACTGCTACTCCTTTTGGATTTAGTGTTTGCTGAATACAATCTTTAATTTGATCAGTTAATCTTTCTTGAACTTGAAGACGTCTGGCAAAAACATCAACTATTCTTGGTATTTTACTTAGACCAACTATATGCCCATTTGGAATATATGCAACGTGCGCTTTTCCAAAAAAAGGCAGCATATGATGTTCACACAATGAGTAAAGCTCAATATCTTTTACTAAAACCATTTGGCTATATTGTTCTTTAAACATTGCCGTGTTTAATATTTCAGCAGGGTCTAAGTCATATCCATTAGTGAGGAAATCAAGTGATTTTGCAACTCTTTCTGGAGTTTTTAATAATCCTTCTCTTTCGGGATTTTCTCCAATTTCTTTTAATACAGCCTTTATATTTTTTGCTAAAATTTTGTTATACACTTTATATAGAATAGTTTAATAATGTGTAAATATACTATCTTTTCTTTGGTATTTTTGCAATTATTTTATTCTAATTTTTATTCCAACTAGCTATTAATAATCTATACTAAATGTTAAAGGTTTTTAAAAATTTATGGTTGAACTATATGGACCTAGAGTCACATATTTTAAGTGTTATAAAAGCACAGTTCTTTGTTCAAATTGTAGGGGGAGCTTTTTTTCTAATATTGAATATATTTTTATCTAAGAATTCTTTTTCTGATTCAGAAATAGCGCATTTTATTTCCTATAGATTTTTGGCGGTAATGTTACTGGCTTTTCCATTAGGTTTTTTTATAAAAGGAAAAGTCTTAAAACCTTTTTTATTTACAGGAAGTGTTGGAGTGCCCATTATTGCAATATTGGTAGTGGTTGCTATTCAAAATGAATATAGTAATTTCTTGCCTTTTTTATTTATTTTATGGGGCGTGTTATTTAGTTGTTTTCAAATTAGTGTGCTCCCTTATATAATGAGAAATACTAAAAAAGAAAATCAATCACATGCTATTTCATTAAGTTTTGCTACTCATAGTTTTGGTATGATTTTTAGCGGAATCTTAATATTTTTATTTGATCAATTAACCTCAATTGATGATGGGCAAGTACTTATATTAATTTCGATTATTGGATTTTTTGGTTTAAGATATTTATTTAATTTAAGTACTGATAATCTAACCCTAAGTGAATCAAAAAATAAAAATTTTATCATTCAAAATTTAGATTGGTTTTTAATATTTAAAGCAACTACTCCAACTCTTATTATTGCTGTTGGAGCTGGATTAACCATTCCATTTATCAATTTGTTTTTCTTTCATAATTTTCTAATTGAAGCATCAGAGTTTGCATTAATTGGATCTTGCACTTCTTTTTTGGTAGCAATTAGTTCTTTGTTTGTTCCTAAAGTTAAAAGTAGATTTGGCTTTAAAAAAGGAATTACTCTAAGTCAAACTATAGCAGTTATAGCTCTTATTGTTTTGGCAACAACTGAATTCTTTAAAGATTTTTGGTTCGCATTGCCAATTGCAATTTCTTGTTATTTATTAAGAGCACCTCTTATGAATTTAGCTGCTCCTATGACTTCTGAACTAACTATGAATTATGTTGGAAAAAACAATCAGGAAATGCTAAGTGCTGTAATGTCTGCTATTTGGAGTGGTAGTTGGTACTTTAGCTCACAGATATTTAGATATTTAATTGATTTAGGATTTTCTTATTCGTCTATTTTTTATTTAACTGCAGGGCTTTATTCTATAGGTATATTTAGTTATTACCTTTTAATCCTTTCTTATGAAAGAAAAAATATAGATTAAAAAAATAGATTTAATTTTGTAAAAAAAACAGAATGTCATTAAGTAAATGGGTTGGTATTGGAGCAGGTTGGTTTTTTGGAGGGCCAATTGGCGCAATAATTGGATACTATATAGGAAAGAATTTTTTTTCAGGAAAAAATGATAATGAAAAAGCATATGAAATTTCGTTATTAATTCTCTCGTCATTAGTTATTAAAGCAGATGGAAAGGTAAGAAAAGAAGAATTAAATTATGTAAAAACATTTTTCTCGCGAACGTTTGGTGAGGCAAAATCAAAAAAGTATTTTGAAATCTTTAACACTCTTAATAAACAGTCTCTATCTTCACAATTGAGAGGTATATGCTTGCAATTAACTCAGTCAATAAATCATGCATCAAGATTACAAATCGTTCATTTTTTATTTGGCGTTGCCTCAAGTGATAATGAGGTTCACCAATCTGAAATAAATTTAATTAATAAGATTGCTACTTATTTAAATGTCAATTCTCAAGATTTTCAATCCATTGCAGCAATGTTTGTTAAAGGCGGCTCATCTCTTGAAAATTATTATAAAATTCTTGAAGTGGATAAAAACTCTACTGATGAAGAGATTAAAAAGTCATATAGGAAACTTGTTATGAAATATCATCCCGATAAGTTACAAGGAGTAAGTGATGACATTGTTAAATTAGCAAATGAAAAATTTCTAACTATTCAAGATGCCTATGAAAAAATTATGCAAAGTAGGTCTTAGTTTTTTCTTTCTTTTAATTCTCTTTTCATCTTGCAATAATAAAGGCAAACTTGATAATTATTATGAACAGCCTTTAAACAAAAAAGATTCTGTAAAATATGAATCTATTAAGATTCAAACACATTAGTAGGATTTTAGAAATTATTTAAAGTATTTTCTAGGTACAATAAGCATTCCAAAATTAATGCAGTGTTCTTTATTTCTATTCTTGTGGTGAATTTTGTGTGCTTTTCTAATTGCAATGATGTATTTGTTCTTGGTTTTTGACGGGGGAGGAAGCCTTCTGTGTATAATTATCTCATGAATAATAAAGTATGCTAAACCATATAATACAATTCCAATTCCTATAAAAAATAAGTAACTATAATTTTCAGCGCCATATACAAAACATAAAATTGAAGGAATTGCAAATATTAGAAAGAAGTAATCATTTTTTTGAAATTTTTTGTTGTGATCAACTTGATGATGGTCTTTATGAAGAAACCAAAGAAAACCATGCATAACGTATTTGTGAGCAAACCAAGCAACAAATTCCATAAAGAAAAAAGTAAAAATTACTATTATGGTATTTAATATCATTAGTTATAGTTTATTATGGTTTGCAAAATTTTATTTTTTAATTTTTGATTTTTAACTTTATGTAAGTTAGATGTTATAAATTGGTAATCATCTTTTATATTTTGTTTGTAATTTAAAAACCAGGGTGTGTTAATTTGATTTATATATCTCAAAAATTTAATTTCTATATTGTCTGGTTCTAATTTAATTGCTTGTTCAATGATTTCTTTTCCTTTTTCAAAATAACTGAATTTTTCAAAAACATCTTTAGATATTTTACAGTAAAGCAAATAATTTGCTCCTAGGTATGCATTAATAGTATTGTTTTTAAGTTCAGCTAAGTCTATGATGGTATTTAGAGATTCGTATTTTGAGAGATTTATATCTTTTGTAAAATATACATCACGAATCTTTTCAAGATTTTGAGCTGAAGCAAAGTTAGTTGTTGCTATTAATAAAATTGCTAATATTTTTTTCATATGAGTCCGAAAAAACTTTTGAATTCTACTTTTATAAGAATTAAGATTTTTAAAAAATCAGGAATTCTTATTCGTTTTGTCATCACTTTACTTGAAGGAGTAGCTTTAATTTTTTCAAAAAGAGAATAATAGTAAGTATAAGCAAGAAACACACCTTTTTTTGATGAAGGTGGTAGTTTTTTGATGCCAATTAAAGCAGATTGAAATTCATTTTCAATATCTGTTTCAATTTTTTCTTTCTCTCTTTCATTGAAATTATCAATTTCTAAATTTGGGAAGTATACTCTTTTTAGCCCATGGTAATCAGCACTAATATCTCTAATAAAATTTACTTTTTGAAAAACAGAGCCTAAGTTAATGGCGTATTGTTTGAGTTCATTATAAAGTAAAGAGTTGTTATTGCAAAAAACCTTCAAACACATTAGGCCTACTGCCTCAGCGGATCCTTTTATATATTTTTTGTAACTTTTTTCATCGTGTTTTTTTTTGTCTAGATCATCTTCCATGCTTTGGAGAAAATGTTCAATGTGTTCCCATTCAATATTGTATTTATTAACAACGTTTTGGAAGCTATTAAGAATAGGGTTTAAGCTTATTTTTTCAGCGATTGATTTTTTGGTATCTTCCTTAAACTTGAGCAAAAGATTTTTTTTCTCAAATTCATGAAAACTATCAACTATTTCATCTGCCAATCGAACAAAACCATAAATAGAATATATAGGATTGTGTATAGACTTATCTAAAAGTTTAATTCCTAGTGAGAAACTCGTACTATAACGTTTCGTGGTAATTTCACTACATTTTAATGATACTTCATCAAAAATTTCTTTCATTTATTTTTTTTTATAATTTGTTCAGCAACTAATTGGCCGGAAATAATTGAGGGGGGGACACCAGGTCCTGGCACAGTTAATTGTCCAGTATAATATATATTCTTGACTTTTTTATTTATGATCTTTGGCTTCAAATTTGCAGTTTGCATTAATGTATTTGCCAATCCATATGCATTTCCTTTAAATGCATTGTAATCCTCAATAAAGTCATTAATGCAATAACTTTTTTTATACTCAATATGTTTTTTAATATCAACATTACAATAGCCTTCAAGACGCTTCATAATTATTTTAAAATATTTTTCTCTTATTAAATCAGAATCTTTTAATCCAGCCGCAATTGGAATCAAAATAAATAAATTTTCTTTTCCTTTTGGAGCAACATTAGGATCTGTTTTCGACGGACAGCAAGTGTAAAAAAGTGGTTTGCTTGGCCATTTTGGAGTTTCATAAATTTCATTACTATGTTTCTCAATTTCTTCATCAAAAAAAAGGGTATGGTGATCTAGATTATTTAACTTTTTATTTATTCCTAAATAAAATAATAGTGATGAGGGAGAAAAACTTTTGCTTTGCCAATATTCTTTTGAATAATTTCTATGCTTTTTTTCTAGAAGTTTTTTTTCAACATGTGCATAATCTGCACTTGCAACTATAAAGTCTGATAAAATTTCATTTTTATTTGTTGAAACCGAAACTGCTTTGCTTTTTTTTACATTAATTTTTTTTACTTCAGTATTTGTGAGTATCGTAACTCCTAAATCTAAACAAACTTTTTCCATACTTTTAATAACCTTATTGAATCCTCCAATTGGATAAAAAGTCCCTTGTTTTATACCTGAGTATGCCATAAGACTATATAGTGCTGGGGTGTGTTTTGCAGAGGTTCCTAAAAATAACACTGGAAACTCAAGTATATTTATTAGATAAGGATTTGAAAAGTATTTTTTGATATGATTTCTGTAAGAGGTTAAAAGCTGTAATTTATTTAAGTTCTTTATAATTTTAGTATTAAATAATTCGCCAAAAGATAATCCTGGGGAGTTGTATAAAAATTCTAATCCAATAGAATATTTAACTTGTGCGTCTTGCATAAACTTATCAAGTTTCTTAGCTCCATTTTTTTCGTGTTTTTCAAAAAGATTACAAGTTTCTTTCCACGACGATGGAAGGTTTATTTCTTTATCCTTAAAAATTATTTTGAAACCAGGGTCAAGTTGTTTTAAGTCATACAAATCACTAATTTTAACATCAAATTCATTGAAAAATTTTTCAAAAATTTCTGGCATCCAATACCAGCTTGGTCCCATGTCGAAAGAATACCCTTTTTCTTTAAATAATCTAGCTCTACCACCAACAGATTCATTTTTTTCTAGTATTGTTACATCAAACCCTTCTTTTGCTAAGAAGGCTGCTGAACTTAAACCAGAGAAGCCGCTTCCTATAATTGAAATTTTTTTCATTTTTTTAACCACTATACAAATCTAACACTTTATATTACTTTTTTATAAAAAAGTTATACTTTTTTTAATTTAATCATTGTTTATATCTTTAT
>CACHFI010000004.1 GCA_902579065.1 uncultured Bacteroidota bacterium | reverse complement strand
TGTTTTTTAGTATTTCTTCCGCTAGTATTTTTTGGTGTTGTGGCAATAGTATAAAAACGAATAATATACCCTAAAACAAAAAATAAAATTGATAAAAAAATAAATAAATTATTGTCAAAATAAGGATTAGGAAATTTTACGAAAGGAATTGCAATTAAAAATAAAATAACTGGAAATTGCCCCCTGTATTTAAACAAAAAATTACCTTGTTCTTCTAATGATTGTTCGAATGACATATTAATATTATCTTTGCATTAGGAATTTGCAAACTTATAAAAGATATGTCAGATTTAATTAAATACTCTATCGAGTTACCAATAAATTCATCTGTAAACGTTTTATATAAAAGGTTAAGTACGCCAAGTGGGTTAGCTGAATGGTTTGCAGACAACGTAAATCTAAAAAACAATATCTATACTTTTTTTTGGGATGATAGTGAGCAATCTGCAAAGATCCTAAAAAAGAAATCTAATAAATTCATACAGTTCAAGTGGATTGATGATGAATATAAAGAATCTTATTTTGAATTCTCAATTCAAGTAGATGAAATGACTTCTGATGTTTCTCTAATAATAACTGATTTTGCTGAAGATTCAGATGAAAAAGAGGAACAAATAATGCTATGGAAACAACAATTTGAAAATTTAAAAAGAGCTATAGGCTCATAAAAATTTTTGAAAAAAATTAATTTATATCTAATTAGATCTTTTATTGGTCCTTTTCTAATTTCATTATTTATAGTTCTTTTTATATTATTAATGCAATTTCTTTGGAAATATATTGATGATTTAATAGGAAAAGGATTATCAATAATGCAAGTAAGTGAACTTATGATGTATTCAATTGCTAGATTTGTACCACTTGCATTACCGATTGCTGTTTTAATTTCAAGTGTGATGGTTGTTGGAAAACTTGGAGAAAATTATGAATTAGCAGCAATGCAATCATCTGGAATATCACTATTCAAAATATTTAAACCATTATTTATTGTTATCCTTTTTATTGCAACTTCATCATACTTATTTTCTAATTACGTTATGCCTATTGCAAATTATAAAGGAGGAAGTTTACTATACGATATTAAAAAGAAAAAACCATCAGTTAATATTAAAGAAGGAATATTTTACAATGATATTGATGGATATAGTATTAAAATTGAAAAAAAGAATTCAATTAATAATTTGTTAAATGATATTTTAATATATGATCATACAGATAACGACGGAAATAGGAAAGTAATATCTGCTAAATCTGGTAAAATGGAAATTTCAGATGATGAAAAATATATGGAATTAACACTATATAATGGCAACTCATATATTGAATTAGAAAGTAATAGAAATAAAAAAAATAATCATAGAAAAATTTCATTTACACAGAACCTAATCAGGTTTGATTTATCTGGTTTTGACATGAAAAATAGTGAATTGCTTTACAAAGGACATTATGCTATGTTAAATAATAATCAACTAAAATATTCTATAGACTCTTTAAATAGCATTCTAGAAAAAAAGAAAACAATAATATTTAAAAGATTATCTGAAAATTATAAATACAATATCAATAATTCTCTTGATTCATTAGTAAATATTAGTTCATTAAAAATTAATCGCATATACGAAACAGCAATAAATAAGCTAAGAATACTTAAATCCGTTTCAAATTCGAATTCAGATGAAATTAAATATAAAAGAGCAATAATTGCTAAACATAAAATAGAATGGCATAGAAAAATTTCTTTAGCCTTTGCCTGCTTAATAATGTTTTTTGTTGGAGCTTCAGTAGGATCTATTGTTAGAAAAGGAGGTTTTAGTATTCCACTATTAATTTCAATAATATTATTTGTTGTCTATTATGTTATTAGTATTTCTGGTGAAAAAACAGCAAAAGATTTATCAGTATCTCCACTTGAAGGTATGTGGATAGCTAATTTTATTTTTATTCCAATATCAATATTACTATTTTATTTAGCAATAAATAATTCAAAATTTCCAAAATTATCTGATTATTTTAAAATAAATATCTAGTATAATAATTAATTTTGCAAAATAATTTAAAGTATGAAATTTAACACAATTGAAGAAGCAATAGCAGACATTAAGGATGGAAAAGTAGTTATTGTTATAGATGATGAAAATAGAGAAAATGAGGGTGATTTTGTTGCAGCTGCGGAAAAAGTTACTCCTGAAATGATAAATTTTATGGCTACCCATGGAAAGGGACTTATTTGTACTCCCCTTTTAGAAAAAAGATGTGAAGAATTAGGATTAGACTTAATGATAGGAAAAAATACTGCTGCCTATGAAACTCCATTTACAATTTCGGTAGATTTAATTGGTAACGGATGTACAACAGGGATCTCAGCATCTGACAGATCTAAAACTATTCAAGCTCTAGTAAATCCTAACACTAAAAAAGATCAACTTGGTAAACCTGGTCATATTTTTCCATTAAAAGCTAGAGAAGGAGGTGTATTAAGACGTGCAGGACACACTGAAGCTTCTATTGATCTTGCAAGACTTGCTGGGCTTGAACCTGCAGGAGTAATTGTAGAAATTTTAAATGAAGATGGATCCATGGCTAGAACTCCAGAATTACATTTAATAGCTCAAAAATTCAATTTAAAATTTATAACAATTAAAGATTTGATTGAATATAGGTTACAAAATGAAAGTTTGATAACTGAAGAAGTTGATGTTAAACTTCCTACTGAATTTGGAAATTTTAAATTAAAAGCATTTAAGCAAATTACTAATGATCAAATTCATATGGCAATATATAAAGGAACATGGGATGCAAATGATGAAATTCTTGTTAGGGTTCATTCTTCTTGTGTAACTGGAGATATTTTTGGTTCATGTAGATGTGACTGCGGTCCACAATTACATGCAGCTCTTAAACAAATTGAAAATGCTGAAAAAGGTATTTTAGTTTACATGAATCAAGAAGGAAGAGGAATAGGATTACTAAATAAGTTAAAAGCATATGAGTTACAAGAAAAAGGTAGTGATACAGTAGAAGCAAATATTGAGCTTGGATTCTTACCCGACCACAGAGATTATGGTATTGGAGCTCAAATCCTAAGAGCAATGGATGTAAGAAAAATTAAATTACTATCAAACAATCCAAAGAAAAGGGTTGGTTTATCTGGATATGGAATAGAAATAGTTGATAGTGTACCAATAGAAATAGAATCTAATGAACATAATAAATTTTATCTTCAAACAAAAAGAGATAAAATGGGTCATTCACTTAAAAAACTAGATGAATAAAGAATTAATAGTTTTAGGAATTGAATCTTCATGTGATGAAACTTCTGCAGCTATTTTAAAGGGTTCTAAAGTATTATCTAACATAATAGCAAATCAAAGTATTCATGAAAAATATGGTGGTGTAGTACCTGAACTAGCTTCCAGAGCACACCAACAAAATATCATTCCTGTTGTTGATGTAGCAATTAAAAGCGCAAAAATTAATAAAAGTGATATTGATGTAATAGCTTATACTAAAGGACCTGGTTTATTAGGATCATTACTTGTAGGAAGCTCTTTTGCAAAATCATTTTCTTTTTCACTAAACAAACCTCTTGTATCAATAAATCACATGCAAGCTCATATACTTGCTCATTTTATTGAACATAAAGAACAAAAAATTCCTGAATTTCCATTTTTATGTCTAACTGTTTCTGGAGGTCATACTCAAATTGTAAAAGTTGATAATTATAATGAAATGGAAATAATTGGAACTACATTAGATGACGCTGCAGGAGAAGCTTTTGACAAATCAGCTAAAGTATTAGGATTAAAATACCCTGGAGGGCCATTAATTGATAAATATGCAAAAAATGGTGATATAAATGCATTTGTTTTTGGAAAACCTAAAATTGATAAACTAAATTTTAGTTTTAGTGGTTTAAAAACTTCAATTATGAATAATATAAATAATGCTGTGCAAAAGGATAAAAATTTTATCAAAAATAATTTGAATGATCTATGTGCTTCAATTCAAGAATCAATAGTATCTATTTTGATTGATAAATTAGAAAAAGCGAGTGAATTAACAAATATTAATAATATTGCTATTGCAGGAGGAGTTTCTGCTAATTCATATCTAAGAAAAAAATTATTAGAACTAGGTAAGAAAAATAGTTACAATATTTATATACCAAATTTTGAGTACTGTACAGATAATGCAGCTATGATTGCAATTGCTGGAAAATATAAATATTTGTACAATGATATTGTTACTGATTATTCTGAATCAGCATCAGCTAGATTAACTTTTTAGAAAATCAAAGGTAAATTCTAATGCTTTATTAAAATGCATAGGATATTTCTTATCATCATATGGATGCGAAACGCCAAATACATGATTTGCTCCTTTAATTTCTTTAACTATTGTTTTTGAATTCCATTTTTGAAAATCATAAACTTCATCTATATGAACAGTAGGGTCATCAGAGCCATGAATTGCAAGATGGGGAATATTTAAATTTCTTGAAGCATTTTCAATGTCTATTCTTGATTTGTTTTTGATACAATCTTCATAAAATTGATAAAAAAGTGGCATATTTTGATTAGTTCTTGAATTGAAAATATAAGCAACTCCTTCATTTTTCCATGTATCTAATTTTGATTCATCCATTCTTTTAATAAAATTAGATGGAGAAGCCCAAGAAACAACTTTATTAATTCTTATGTCTTCATTAGTCTTTAAAATACTAATACCTCCTCCTCTACTGTGTCCGAAAAGATTAATTCTATTTTTATTTATCTGTTGATTAAAATCAGTATTAGAAATGATCCAATTTAACACATTATTTAGGTCATCTAACTCAATTGAAAAGTTATTATTACCAAATGAATTTAAATCAACAAATTCAGTTGGGTTAGATAAAGAAGTACCATTATATGAAAAGTTAAATTTTATAAAAAAGAAACCCTCCAAAGCAAAAGATTTAGCCATATTGTTGAATGGACCCCAATCTTTAAACCCTTTAAAACCATGAGAAAATATTACAACATCTTTTTTAGTTGAATTATTTTTAAAATAAACATCTATTAAGATTTTGTTTTCTTGAGATCCAGATATTATAAAACTATCTTTATTTATCACTTGTTATCAATAATTACCCTTTTCTCAACTGACCCATCATCATAAATATATAGAAGTATATGATTATTTTGTAGCAGAGATCGTCTTCCAATTAAATCAACTACATCAATTAATTTTTTTGAATTTAGATTGATATCATCTTGAGATGTGGTACTTTGAACAACTATTTCAAACTTATCAAAACCTCCTTCAACCCAATGTCCTCCTAAAGCATCCCAATCAGCTGTTTCAATTATAATTTGCATAGTGTTATTTAAAGAAATATACTGACTCAAATCAAATGATTTAGAATTCCATTGCCCTAGATTAGAAGAATTTGATGTTAATGTTTCTAATGTTGTAGTAAAAACACCATTTGTGATTTTTACTGTTAATGAATCATTTGGATTCGAACCTCCACCCCAACTAGGAAAATCGTTATTAAACCATAAATTGTAATTTAAAAAATAAGATTCATCATTACTTAAAGGATTAGATAGATCAAAAACTGGAGAAGTTAGAATTGTATTAAAATCATCTACATCATTATCACCAACTTGACTTCCAGCAGCTAAACCTGTTACATATGCATATTCATAACAATCATTAGTTACATCATTATCTGGATTAAAATTAGATCCATTATAATCAGTTCCTTCGGGATTACCTCTTTGCCATATACCCTCGTTAGGGGCTGATACTCCACCGGTAACTGTCCAACCAAAATCAAATGTAAAATCATCATAATAACCTGTCTGTAGAGTAATTTGATTATTTGTAGTTGATGATATAAACTCGTTTGTACAAGAAGTTATATAACCCCATGATCCAGCAATAACATTATAGTTTCCTTCATAAATACCATTTATGTTAAAATTACCGTTAGCATCAGTAATTGTGTTTAGAGAAAATGATGAATTAAAAATTAAAACATCTGAATTGGGTATGCCAATTCCGTTAACGTCAATTACACTTCCACTAGTATTAAAAGATTGTAATGGTTGTAATTGAGAATTTACAATAGTTGTATTTCCATTAGAAAAAGTAGCATTAATTGTATCTGAAAGATATCCAGGAGCAGAAAAAACAATATCATAAGAAGAAGAGTTTGCAATACCAGTCATATAATTTCCTGACAAATCAGTCGAAGTTTGTACGGTTAATACAGAATTTAGTATCTCTACTGTTGCATTAGTAATTGGATTTGAATTTGTAATATCAGAAACATTTCCTTCAAGATAACATGCTTGTAAAAAATCTCTACTGTAAACCAATAATCTACCATTATTATTATTTCCGCTATTAATATCTGAAGAGATAATATTTCCAGAAGGTAAAAAAGGATAAGTTCCCCAACAACCATCAAAACCATCTCCAGATAATGGAGAAGAATCATAATGAGCTACTTCAATAAGGTTGTGCGGATTTGTTATATCATGTACTACAGTTCCATCTCTATAATATGAAGTAATAATAAAATTACCATCAACATGAGTATTGTGAGGGATAGAGTTAGAGCCAGGATTTGATTGAATTCTATCAATTTCCTGGATATTATTTAAATCAGAAATATCATAAGAACCGAGATATGCATCAGATACTTCATCTGTAGTAAAAACATAATTTCCGTTATCTGAGACCCATGCATTGTGAGTAAAATCACTAGGTGTGGCTACATTACCTAGATTGACTGGATTGGCTTTGTCAGAAACATCTACAACATATAAATCTCCTTCATAAATACAACCTACATACATAGTATCTCCTCTAGCCATTCCATCATGAACATAAAAATCATTCCATTCTCCAAGAAATAGAGGATTAATTGGATCAGTGTCAACATCTAAAAATATAACTCCATCTGAAGGAGAACTTCCATTATTTGAGGAAGCACCAAAAATATAAGCTACACCATTTTCATCAATATATATATTGTGTGCCGCGGTAAATTCTGTATCTGCACCAGATGATGCAGCTGGAAAAAGAGTTCTATGAAAATATGTATTACCAGTCATGTCTGATAGATCAACTATTAATAAACCAGCATCAGCTTCAGTTGTTACATAAGCATAATTTCCCCATGTCTTTACATCTCTCCATGTTGATGTTAAATCATTAATAAAAAATTCTTCTATTGGGTTAGAAGGATTAGATACATTTACAACAGAAAACCCATCATTTAATCCAACTAGGGCATATTCGCTTCCATCTGGAGCGACCCATCCCCAAATATCATTCCCCTCTGAATTATAATTATCATATGTTCCTAATAAAGATAGGTTATAATTTGATTGACTTAGAAGAGTAAATGGAAGAAAAAGTATTAAAAAAAGTAATCTCATAATTGTGTTTTTTACAAATATATAACTTTAATAAAAAAAAATTATACAAATAATTTTATTTATTCAAACTTATTATAATTCAAGTGAAGTTTGATTATTATCATCATCATTAGTTATTGTTAAAGGAATATCTAAATTAATATTGTTAGAATCTTCGTCAATTTTCGATTCTAAAAGCTCTTTGTATTCTAAGGGATCTAGTAAATTAACAGAATTAATTTTATTTGATGACAGTCTATTTCCAATTGATTTTGGACCTTTAATAGCAATAAAATTTTCTAAATCAATAATGTCTTTTTTTCTTTCTTTACCTTTTTCCTTTTTGTATAAAACTTCTATTTGTGGTCGCCAATCTGTTGAAACTTTTTCTAAAAAAGATTTTTTATGATCACTAATAAAAGTAAATTTTTGACTTAAATTCTCAATTAAAAATCTTTTTACAAAGAAATTTTCTTTATTTCCATCAAAATAAACAGCAGAAATAGGTTTTTTTGGATTGTGCTTTTCAATTATGATCATATTATCTTCAAAATGAGTAGAAATATCAAAACTTTTAAGTTCTAATGACCCATCATCATTAATAGTTAATATCTTATCATTAGCAGCAAAATCCCCTAAAAGATTTCCTCTTTCTTCAGTATTTAGCCGTCTTACATTAGGATCAAACCAAATCTTTCTTGCAGATAAAGTTGAAACACCTTCTGATTTTAATTCTATCTTTTTAACTTTATTCTTAGTAAGTATATTACCTACAGATCCTTTACCCTTAATAGCTAGTTGAGCAAAATCATAATCAAATTTTAAAATTTTTAATTTTTGAAGTTTTCTTAAATGAACAGTGACTGTCTCAGCTTCTCCATTAGGATTTGCAGTAAAATAAATAACTTTAGATCCTTTTTCAGATTTTGTTAGGTAATAATCCTTATTTCTGGTAATACTACTAACATTAAATCTCTTCATCATAGAATAACCTGATTTACCATCACTGTATATCATATTATAAATAGTACGAGTATCTTTCTTTTTAAATACTGCTGCATGAATGATACCTTTACCAACAAATACTTTAGAATCAACTTTTACCACTTTCATTGAACCATCTTGTTTAAAAACAATGATATCATCAATATCAGAACATTCACATACATATTCATCCTTTCGCATTGCTGTTCCAATAAAACCTTCCTCCTTATTAAAATATAGTTTTTTATTCGCAACAACAACTTTAGTAGCATCAATGCTTTCAAACTCTTTTATTTCAGTTTTTCTTTCTTTATTAATCCCATATTTCTTTTTTAAATCTTTAAAATAATTAATAGCATATTGAATAATATTATCTAAATTATATTCTACCTCTTTAATTTTCTTTTCTAAAATCTGTATATCATTAATAGCTTTATCTAAATCAAACTTAGTAATGCGCTTAATCTTTATCTCTGTAAGCCTTTCAACATCATCATCGGTAACTTCTCTAATTAAATTGTTACAGAATGGCTTTATTTCATGATGTATGGTAGATATAATTTCCTCCCATGATTCCAATTCTTCTATTGCATGGTATATTCTATTCTCTATAAAAATTCTTTCAAGTGAAGAGAAATGCCATTTATCCTTTAACTCTTTTAATGTAACTTCTAATTCTTGCGTAAGTAAGTCTACAGTATGATTGGTTGACTTTTGAAGTATTTCAGAAACTCCAATAAATACAGGTTTATTATTATCAATTACACAGGCAAGTGGTGATATTGACAATTCACAATCTGTAAATCTATATAAGGCATCAATAGTTTTATCAGGAGAGATACCACTTGGCAAATAAATTGCAATTTCTACTTCTTCTGCAGTATTATCTTCGATTCTTTTAATTTTAATTTTTCCTTTATCATTTGCTTTAATTATTGAATTTATTAATGATGAAGTATTAGTAGTAAATGGTAATTCAGTTATATGAAGAGTACTTTTATCTATTGCTTTGATTTTTGCACGGACTCTTATTTTACCTCCTCTTTTACCATCATTATAATTTGAAAAATCTGCCATACCACCAGACGAAAAATCAGGAAAAATTCTAGGTTTTATTCCTTTTAGTACTTTGACTGATGCATCAATAAGTTCATTAAAATTATGTGGAAGTATTTTAGTAGACAAACCAACCGCTATTCCTTCTACCCCATGAGCTAATAATAATGGAAATTTTACGGGTAATGTTTCAGGTTCTCTTCCTCTTCCATCATATGAAGAATTCCAACTAGTAATTTTTTTATTAAAAGCAACATCTAAAGCAAAAGGAGTAAGTCTTACTTCTATGTATCTTGGAGCAGCAGCTCTATCTCCAGTTGCTGTATTACCCCAGTTACCTTGCATATCAAGAAGAAGATTTTTTTGTCCTAATTGAACCATTGCATCTCCAATTGATGCATCTCCATGAGGATGGTATTTCATAGTATGACCAATAATATTTGCCACTTTATGATATCTTCCGTCATCCAATTCTTTTAAGGAATGGAGTATTCTTCTTTGTACAGGCTTAAAACCATCATAAATATGAGGAACTGCCCTCTCGAGTATTACATATGAAGCATAGTCCAAAAACCAATCTTCATACATACCAGAAACATGCACAATTTCCTTTAAACCATCATTTTCTATATTATCAATATCACTCATTATTTTTTAATATGTTGTCTAGAAATAAAATGACTTTCTTTTGATCATTATCATTCATTAATGAAAAGTAAAACTTTCTTGTAACATAATTATTATTTTTTTTAATAAAATTAATATAAACAATTGTATTCCAAGAAAACATTGATTTTTTTATATGATAACTCTTTAACATATCATGCTTTATATCTAACATATTATCTTGAGAATTAGATCTAGATGAAAAAATATTAATTATATATTGATCAATTTTAATCTTAGAAAAATAGGACCCCAAATAAAAAAAATATATTTGAAGGGAAATAAGAAAAATTAATATAAATGGGTTGTTAATCAAAAACTGAGCTATTTCTGAACTTTCTAAAAATAAAATAATCAAAAGCGGTATAAAAAAAGATATCATTAAAAAAGAGTAAATAAAAATATTTAGAAGTTTTGCTTTATTATAATTTTTAACTGATAATTTCTTCATGCTCTTTCTCTAAATCCTCTTCAACTTTTAAATTATCTATAATAAATTCTTGTCTTTCTGGGGTGTTTTTACCCATAAAGTATTTTAAAATTTCTTCAATCTTAGTATCACTTCCTATAATAACAGGATCTAATCTCATATTATCACCAATAAAATATTTAAATTCATTTGGAGAAATTTCACCAAGACCTTTGAATCTAGTTATTTCTGCAGATTTGCCCAATTTTTCAATTGCTTTAATTCTTTCTTTGTTATTATAGCAATATAAAGTTTGTTTCTTGTTTCGCACTCTAAAAAGTGGGGTCTCAAGAATGTAAACATGACCTTCTTTTACTAGTTCAGGAAAAAATTGAAGAAAAAATGTTATTAAAAGTAATCTAATATGCATACCATCAACATCTGCATCAGTGGCAATAACAATTTTATTATATCTTAAATCATCAATTCCTTGTTCAATATTTAAAGCAGCTTGTAATAAATTGAATTCCTCATTTTCATATACAACCTTTTTAGTTAAACCATAAGAGTTCAATGGTTTACCTCTTAAACTAAAAACAGCTTGTGTATTAATATTTCTTGTTTTTGTAATAGATCCTGAAGCTGAATCTCCTTCTGTTATAAATAAAGTTGAATCAAACCTTTCTTGTTTCTTTTCATCATTATAATGAACTCTACAATCTCTTAATTTTTTATTATGTAGACTAGCTTTTTTAGCTCTCTCTCTTGCTAATTTTTTAACACCAGCCATTGCCTTACGTTCATGTTCTGCTTGTTGTATTTTCTTCTGTAAAATTTCAGCAGTTTCAGGATTTTTATGAAGATAATTATCTAGATTTTTCTTTAAAAAATCATGAACAAAAGTTTGTAATGTTATTCCATCAGGTTCAATCTCTGTTGATCCTAATTTAGTTTTTGTTTGTGATTCAAAAATTGGTTCTATAACCTTAACACTAATTGCAGCATTTATTGCCTGTCTAATATCAGCAGCTTCATAATTTTTATTATAAAATTCTCTAATAACCTTTACCACGGCTTGTCTAAATGCGCCTTGATGTGTACCTCCCTGAACTGTATGCTGACCATTTACAAATGAATAATATTGTTCAGAATGTTGGTTTTTACAATGAGTAATTGCTACTTCTATATCGTTATCTTTAAGATGAATAATAGGATATAATAATTCTGCTTCAGTATTTTTTGTAAGCAAGTCAAACAAGCCATCTTCAGAATAAAATTTATTGTTATTGTAAAGTATTGTTAAACCAGTATTTAGAAAACAATAATTCCATAACATCTTTTCAACAAAAGTGTCAATAAATCTATAATTACCAAACATTTCCTTATCAGGTATAAAACTTACTGATGTCCCTTTTCTACCACTATTTTCTTGGATATCTTCTTCATTTGTGATTGCTCCTTTAGAGAATTCTACCAATTTACTTTTTCCTTCTCTTATTGATTTAATTTTAAAATATGAAGAAAGAGCATTAACAGCTTTGGAACCAACACCATTTAATCCAACAGATTTTTTAAATACTTTAGAATCATATTTAGCTCCTGTATTTATTTTGGATACAACATCAACAACCTTACCCAAAGGAATTCCCCTACCATAATCTCTTACTGACACACTATCATTTTTAATAGATATTTCGATAGTTTTTCCATTTCCCATAACATATTCGTCAATAGAATTATCTATGACCTCTTTTAGTAAAACATAAATACCATCATCGGGAGAAGATCCATTTCCCATCTTACCAATATACATTCCAGGACGTAATCTAATATGCTCTTTCCAATCTAGTGAGCGAATACTATCTTCAGTATACTGGTTTTTCAAAACAAATAGGTTTTTAATGGATTAAAACAGGTTACAAAATTAAATTTATTGATTTAATAACTTAAATATTAAAAGACCTATTATCAACAAACTTTTCAACTTTTAACTAAACGTTAAATCTAAAATGCATAATATCTCCGTCATTTACAATATAATCTTTTCCTTCTATAGAGAGTTTTCCATTTTCTCTACAACTATGCTCGGAACCAAATTTTATAAAATTATTGTATGATATTACCTCTGCTCTAATAAAACCTTTTTCAAAATCTGTATGAATAACAGCGGCAGCTTTGGGAGCTTTAGTACCTTTTACAATAGTCCACGCTCTAACTTCTTTTTCACCAGCTGTAAAATAGGTTTGTAAATTTAATAGTTTGTATGTAGATTTAATTAGATGATTTACTCCAGGTTGATCTAACCCCATTTCTTCTAAAAATAAAAGCTGCTCTTCAATACTGTCAAGATCAGCTATTTCGGCTTCAATAGCTGTTGCAATAACAAGTACTTCGGCATTTTCATCTTTTGATATATCTTTAATTGAATCAACATATTCATTTCCATCTTTAACAGAACCTTCATCTACATTACAAACATATAAAACTGGCTTCATTGTAAGAAGATTAAATGAAGATATTAAAGAAAATTCTTCATCATTAATTTCTAATGTCCTTGCTGGTTTACCAGATTCAATATGATTAATAAATCTATCAACAATTTGAATGTTTTTTAAAGCTATCTTATCTCCTGATTGAGAAATTTTAATATTTTTTTGTTTAAAATTATCAAGAGTTTCAAGATCTTTAATTTGTAACTCCATATCTATTGTCTCTTTGTCTCTGATTGGATTTACCGAACCATCTACATGCACTACATTTTCATCATCAAAGCATCTAATAACATGAATAATAGCATTTGTCTCTCTTATGTTAGCCAAAAATTTATTTCCTAAACCCTCACCTTTACTAGCTCCTTTAACAAGACCTGCAATATCAACTATTTCAACTGTAGTAGGTATAATTTTTTGCGGCTTAACTAATTTAGATATTTCATCTAATCTTTTATCTGGAACAGAAATAACTCCAACATTAGGTTCAATAGTACAAAAAGGAAAATTTTCAGATTGTGCTTTTGCTTTTGAAAGACAATTAAATAAGGACGATTTCCCAACATTTGGCAAACCAACAATACCGCATTTTAAAGCCATAATTAAATTTTAGTTTGCAATATTAATAATTTCAAAATTTAAATATCACTTAAAATATAGATTGTCAATAATACGTTAATAAATAAACTGATATATTTTTTTAAAGAAAGAAATTTTTAATGGTAAATTTTAAATTTGAAAAAATTAAAATACTAAATGAAAACAATTCAAGAGTTAGAAAGTTTGTGTACTCAAATAAGAAGAGATATTTTAAGAATGGTACATACCAATAATTCTGGTCATCCAGGCGGATCACTAGGTTGTACTGAATTTCTTACTACATTATATTTCAACCACCTTAATCATAATACAAAATTTGATATGGATGGTATTAATGAAGATTTATTTTTTTTATCTAACGGACATATTTCACCTGTCTTATATTCTGTTCTGGCAAGATCAGGCTATTTTGATATTAAAGAATTAGCAACATTTAGGAAAATTGATAGCAGATTACAGGGACACCCAACTACACACGAAAAATTAGAGGGAATTAGAGTTGCAACAGGTTCACTTGGACAAGGGTTATCTGTTGCTATTGGAGCAGCATTAACAAAGAAACTAAATAATGATAAACAATTAATATATTCATTACATGGTGATGGCGAATTACAAGAAGGCCAAATTTGGGAAGCAGTTATGTATGCATCTGCAAATAAGGTAGATAATTTAATAGCCACAGTTGACTATAATAAAAAACAGATAGATGGAGAAATTGATGATGTACTTCCAATGGGTAATCTAAGAGCAAAGTTTGAAGCATTTGATTGGTTAGTTTTAGAAGAAAAAAATGGTAATGATTTAGAATCTGTTTCTAATATTTTATCCGAAGCAAAAAAACAATCCAGAAATAATAAACCGATTGTTATTCTTTTGCACACTGAGATGGGTAATGGTGTTGACTTTATGATGGGAACTCATAAATGGCATGGAAATGCTCCAAATGATGAGCAACTAGAAATAGCTTTATCCCAAAATACTGAAACATTAGGTGATTACTAAAAAAAGTTCTATAATAATTTATATTTTATTGAGTCTCTTACTCAGTATAGATTTATATCCACAAAAAAAAGAAGAACCAGTAAATAGGATTTTATTTGTTTTTGACGCTTCTCAATCCATGTTAGGAAGATGGCAAAGCGGTAGAAAAATTGATATTGCAAAACAATTACTTACTAATATAACTGATTCGCTTAAAGATGTAAAAAATTTAGAACTAGGTTTAAGAGTTTATGGACATCAAAGAAGTTTTCCACCTCAAGATTGTGATGACACCAAGCTTGAAATAAATTTTATTTCCTCTAATATTTTTTCTGAAAGAATTCGAGGAAAACTAAGTATGATTAAAGCAAAAGGAACAACCCCTATTGCTAAATCACTTGAAGAAGCTGCTGCTGACTTCCCTGTTGATAATTCTAGAAATATTGTAATTCTCATAACTGATGGTAAAGAAGAATGTGGAATGGATCCGTGTGCTGTATCAAGGCTTTTTGCTAAGAAAGGAATAATACTAAAACCATTTGTAATAGGAATTGGTTTAGATAAATCTTGGCAAGATAACTTAGATTGTGTAGGTACTTTTTTTGATGCAGCTAATGAAAGAGATTTTTCAAATATTTTAAATGTTGTTATATCTCATGTTGTAGACAATACTACTACTCAAGTAAATTTACTTGATTCTCTTGGAAATCCAACAGAAACAGATATTCCATTAACTTTCTATGATAATTTCACTGATATTGTTAAATATAACTACATACATACAATGAATAGCATGGGTAACCCCGATACTATGATAATTGATCCAGTATTAAAATATAAGGTTATTGCTCATACAATACCACCAGTAGAGTCTGAAATTATTACTATTAGCCCTGGAAAACACACTATCATCCCTTTAAAAACTCCTCAGGGAAAATTAAAAATTATGATAAATACTAAGGAAAACTATCAATTCATTATTAGAAAAACAAACCAAAAAGAAACAATAAATGTTCAGACAATTAATTCCACTCAAAAATATATAACAGGAAATTATGACATTGAACTTTTAACTCTTCCAAGACAATATTTTAATAATATTAGAATTAATCAAAATCAACTGACTAAATTACAACTTCCTAGCACTGGTTTGGCAAACATTTTACTTCCTGCTAATGGATATGGAGGTGTTTTTTTAAATGATGGAGATGAACTTGTTGAAATATATAAATTTAATGGAGAATCTAATCAGTACAAATTAACTTTATTACCAGGAAAATATACTGTAGTGTATAGGGCCAAATCCTCAAAAAAATATATTTATACTGACGAAAAAACATTTGTTATAAAATCTGGAAAATCACAATTAATTAAAATTTACTAATCATGGAAATGAAAGATACAAGATCTGGTTTTGGTGCAGGTTTAACAGAGTTAGGAAAAACTAATTCAAAAGTTGTAGCCTTATGTGCCGATTTAACAGGTTCATTAAAAATGAATGAATTTCAAAACAATCATCCAGAAAGATTTTTTCAAGTAGGTATAGCAGAGGCTAATATGATGGGAATTGCAGCTGGAATGACAATTGGTGGAAAAATTCCTTTTACAGGAACTTTTGCTAATTTTTCAACTTCAAGAGTTTATGATCAAATTAGACAATCTATTGCTTATTCAAATAAGAATGTTAAGATTTGTGCTTCGCATGCTGGTGTTACTTTAGGTGAAGATGGTGCAACACATCAGGTTTTGGAGGATATTGGAATGATGAAGATGCTTCCACATATGACAGTTATTAACCCATGTGATTTTAATCAGACCAAAGCTGCAACACTTGCAATAGCTGAACATATGGGTCCCGTATATCTAAGGTTTGGTAGACCGAAGGTTCCAAATTTTACGGATGCAAATCAAATATTTGAAATAGGTAAAGCTATAAATTTAAAAGATGGAAATGATGTTTCAATCTTAGCTACTGGACATTTAGTTTGGGAAGCCTTAGAAGCAGCAAAAATTCTTAATGAATTAAATATAAATGCTGAAATTATTAATATTCATACAATTAAACCCCTTGATAAAGATGCTGTTATTAAATCAGTATCAAAAACTAGATGTGTTGTTACAGCTGAAGAACATATGCTTAATGGTGGTTTAGGTGATAGTATTGCGCAATTACTTTCAAGAGAGATGCCATTACCATTAGAAATGGTAGGTGTTAATGATACTTTTGGTGAAAGCGGTACTCCAAGACAGTTAATGGAAAAATATGGATTAACATCAAATGATATTGTAAATGCTGTCAAAAAAGTAATTCTAAGAAAATAAATATATGATATCAGCAGTAGATATTTATAAAAAATATCAAGCGCAAACATTTCCTTACCCATCTCTTCTTGAAGTAGAAAAAGCAGAAGGATCATATATTTTTGATACTAACAACAAAAGATATTTAGATTTTATAGCTGGAGTATCAGCTACATCAATTGGTCACTCAAATCAAGAAGTAATTGAAGCTGTAAAATCACAAATAGACAAATACACACATGTTATGGTATATGGGGAATATGTGCAAAAACCACAATATAAACTTGCAAAATTATTATCAGACAATTTACCAAATTCACTATCAACAACATATTTTACAAACTCAGGAACTGAAGCAATAGAAGGAGCTATGAAATTAGCCAAAAGAATTAATGGAAGGTCTGAAATTATTTATTTTAAGGATTCTTATCATGGCTCTACTCAAGGTTCTCTTAGCGTTATGGGAAATGAGTTTTATAAAGCTAAATACAGACCATTACTTCCAAACTGTAAACAAATTGAGTTTAATAACACCAGTTCAATAAATAATATTTCAAAAAAAACATCTGCAGTTATAGTTGAAACAATTCAGGGGGCAAGTGGATTTAAAGTTGCTAACGATAATTTTTTAATTGAACTAGAAAAAAAATGTAAAGAATTTGATGTGCTTATTATAATGGATGAAATTCAAACTTGTTTTGGAAGAACAGGTAAACTTTTTGGATTTGAAAACACTTCTATTATTCCTGACATTCTTTGCATTGCTAAAGGAATGGGTGGTGGATTTCCTATTGGAGCTTTTATTTCATCTTGGGATAATATGAATAAATTAACATTTAATCCAAAACTTGGCCATATAACAACATTTGGAGGTCACCCTGTAAATTGTGCAGCTAGTTACGCTACTCTAAAATATATTCTTAAAAATGAAATTATTGAAGTAATAAACAAAAAAGAAAATTTATTTAGAAAACTTCTTGTACATCATAAAATTAAAAGTATTACTGGAAAAGGATTAATGCTTTCAATAGATTTAAATGATGAAGAAGAGGCTAATAAATTAGTTGAAAAATGCATGCAAGATGGATTATTGCTTTTCTTTTTTCTGTTTAATAATTCTTCAGTTAGAATATCTCCTCCACTTACAATCAGTTTTGATGAAATTGAAAAAGGCTGTAATATAATTTTAAAAAATCTCAATTAAAAAATTAGTTTTCTTTGTTATCTAACATTGGAACAAAAGAAAAATTACCATGAGTAGTTATTGATGTTTCTGTTTCTGAAATTTTTTCAACTAAATGCATAATTTGATTATCTCCATCACCAACTGGAACAACCATTTTACCTCCAATTTTTAATTGATTTATCAATTCATCTGGTATAAATGGGGCACCACATGTAATAATAACTCGATCAAATGGTGCAAATTTTGGCAATCCTTTATATCCATCACCGTAAATAAACATGCAGTGATATCCAATTGAAGGCAAAAATTCTTTAGTTTTTTTAAACAAATCTCTTTGTCTTTCAATTGTAAATACTTGTGCTTCTAAAATATCTAAGACTGCAGCTTGATACCCAGAACCTGTTCCAATTTCTAATACTTTATGAAAAGGCTTAACATCTAGTAATTCCGTTTGAAAAGCAACTGTGTAGGGCTGAGAAATTGTTTGTCCAGATCCTATTGGAAATGCTTTATCTTGATAAGCAAAATTTACAAATGCATTATCTAAAAAAAGATGTCTTGGAATTTGCATTATAGCATTAAGAACCTTATCATTTTTAATTTCTTTTTTTACTAAATCATCAACTAATTTTTTCCTTAGTCCTTTATGTAAAAAACTATCTTTCATAGAATTATAATAATATATGTTTAAAGTGTATTTTTGAAAAACATTATTTACAAAAGAAATATATAATTACTAGTAATTTTTAATTTTTTTAAAATATAATACACACAGTTTTGTTAAATTCAAGAATAATATATAAAATATTTGTATTTCTTTTCATTTTTATTTCCTGTGAAAAAGACGATAAGATTCCTTCTTATTTAAAAGTAAATAATGTTAATCTAAATTACAATCAAAATTTTGGATCAATTACTGAAAACATAACAGATGTATGGGTATATATTGAAGATAATTTACAAGGAGTTTATGAAATACCAGTAGAATTTCCTGTACTTGAAGAAGGAATTAAAAATATTAGAGTAAAGGCAGGAATAAAAGCAAATGGAATAGCATCAACAAGAATTCAATATCCGTTTTATTCTAGCTTTCTTGATACAATTAATCTTGTAAAAGACGAAACAATTGAAATATTTCCAACTTTTTCATATAATGATGCATTTAATGCAATAATAGAAGATTTTGAAAATTCAGGTACAACTGTTGATTCAACTATTTCAAGTGAAATAGATTTTACAATAGTTAATGAAGATGAAAACAAATATGCTTTTGCTGAGATCATTTCTCCACTTATAAACTTTGAAATAGCTACTCAAGATTTAACATTACCACAACAAGGTTCTCCAGTATATCTAGAATTAGATTACAAATCAAGCACAGAATTTTTGGTTGGTATGTATATAAATTACCCTCAGGATGTAGTTAAAAGTGAATTAGTTTGGGTTACTTCAAAACAAGATTGGAATAAAATTTATATAAATTTAACTCAAACTGTTAGTGAAAGTATTGGAGCACAATCATTTAAAGTATTTATTAATATGCGAAGAAATGATCCGAGCTCAAATGAAGAAATAAGTTTAGATAATATTAAAGTACTTTATTAAAAATTAAATTATGAAAAACATAACAATTATTGGAGCAGGCACAATGGGAAATGGAATTGCTCATGCCTTTGCTCAAAAAAATTTTAATGTAACAATAGTAGATATTTCTGAGGAAAATTTAGAAAGAGCGATATCTACAATATCTAAAAATTTAGATAGAATGGTTGCTAAAGAAAAAATATCTAACGATGATAAGCTTAAAACTCTTGAAAATATTACAACAACAACTGAATTTAGTTCTGGTGTAAAAGATAGTGATTTAGTAGTAGAGGCTGCAACAGAAAATGTTGACTTAAAGTTAAAAATATTTAAAGATCTTGATAATCTATGTAAGTCAGATACAATCTTAGCTACAAATACATCATCTATTTCAATAACTCAAATTGCAAATGTTACAAATAGGAAAGATAAAGTAATTGGAATGCATTTTATGAACCCTGTTCCTATAATGAAACTTGTTGAAGTAATAAGGGGAAAAGAAACTTCAAATGAAGTAACAAATCTTATTATGGATTTAAGTAAAAAATTAGATAAAATTCCCGTTGAAGTAAATGATGCTCCTGGATTTGTTGCTAATAGAATACTTATGCCAATGATTAATGAAGCTATTTATACATTACATGAAAATGTAAGTGATGTTGAAGGAATTGATACTGTTATGATTTTAGGTATGTCTCACCCTATGGGACCACTACATTTAGCTGATTTTATAGGATTAGATGTTTGTTTATCAATATTAGAAGTTATGTATGAAGGATTTAATGACGAAAAATATAAACCTTGCCCCCTACTAACTGAAATGGTAAAAAATAATAATCTTGGTATTAAAACTGGTCAAGGGTTCTATGATTACTCAGAAGGACCAAGAAATAAAAAAGTTGCTTCACAGTTTCAAAAATAAATGGAAGTTAACAACGAAAATAAAGCCTTAGCGCCATTTAGTTGTCAATTTAGTCCTCAAGTACCAGAATTACTTTCAAAACTTAATTGTACTATTGCCATTTCCACCTATCAAGCAGGAAAATTAGTATTTATTTCCTCTAAAGATGAAGATTCTTTAATTCAACTTCCTAGAAATTTTAATAAAGCAATGGGAATAGCTGAAGATTTTGAAAATCAAAAATTAGCAGTTGCTTGTAAAGATGAGGTTATATTATTTAAAAATTCCTCAGAACTTGCTAATTACTATCCTAAAGCTCCAAA
Organism: uncultured Bacteroidota bacterium; assembly: GCA_902579065.1. Taxonomy (GTDB): domain Bacteria; phylum Bacteroidota; class Bacteroidia; order Flavobacteriales; family BACL11. The sequence goes on along the minus strand of CACHFI010000004.1, from coordinate 27,109 downwards.
TAAATATGATGCTCTTTATATGCCAAGAATTACATATCATACTGGAGCAGTAGATATTCATGATTTAAGCTTTGGTTCTAATGGTGACATATACGCCGTTAACACCTTATTTTCAAGTATCATAAAACTAGATGAAAATTATAGCTTTACCCCTGTTTGGACACCACCACAAATTGATAAGATTACTTCTGAAGATAGATGTCATTTAAATGGTATGGCAATGCTAAATGGAAAACCTAAATATGCTACTGCATTTAATAATGGAAATACTCCTCAAAGTTGGAGAGATAGTATTACTAGTTCAGGAGTTATTTACGATATTGAAAAGAATAAAATCATTTGTAGTGGATTACCAATGCCACATACTCCAAGGATATTTAATGATGAATTATATGTTTTATTGTCAGCAACAGGTGAACTAGTTAAAATAGACACAGATAAGGGAACATATGATGTAATAGTTAAAGTTGGTGGATTTGTTAGAGGAATGAGTCTTCATAAAGATTATCTCTTTATTGGCCTTTCAAAGCTCAGAAAAAACTCATCTACATTTGGAAAATTAGATTTTGCTAAACATGCAAATCAAGCAGGTATTGTAATTGTTCATCTTCCAACTAAAAGTATAGCAGGAAAAATCAATTACCTCAACTCATTGGATGAAATATATGATATTCATGTTCTCAAAGACAAAAAGAGACCAAATATTTTAAATACGTTAAATGATGATTATAAAGATGGTTTAACGTTACCTCAAACTACATTTTGGAAAAGAAAAAAAGAATAATTAATATTGTAGTATACTTTTAATTTATGCCAAATAATAATTTTTCTAGAAAAGAAAGACAACTTAAGAATCATATTCTTAAACTTGAGAAACTTTTAAATATTAATAATGGTTTCCGTAATAGTAAAATTCAAAATTTAATTTTTAAAATTAAAGAGCTTGTTAATATTTTAAAAGAAGTTTTATCATTTAAAAAATTAAAATATATTCTAGGATCATTTGCTTTTTTATTTGGGATAAACGCAAATAATGTAAAGGCACAATCATTTGTATCTCCTGTAATTAATCCATTTGGTTTAACTCTTAATAGTAATATTAGTGGGTATAATTATTATACCGGTAAAGCCCAATTTATTGATTTAGATGATGATGGAGATTTAGATTTATTATATGAAACGTTAGATATAGATACTAGCTATTATTCTTATTATTCTAATAATGTTTTTGTTTATCATGAAAATATTGGAACTAGTAATAATCCTCAATTTTCAATTGGAGTTAAAAATCCATTTAATCTAACATCCCCTCAAAATTTTTCTTTGTATGGATCTTTACTATCTCATAATTTAATTGATTTGGATGATGATGGAGATCTTGACTTATTAGCATCATATGTGGGACTATATGAAACATACAGTTATGGTACATATAGTTATGACAGAAGTGCTCATACAGTTTTTAAGTATTATGAAAATATAGGAAATCCTACTTTTCCTCTATTTGCGGCACAACAATCAAACCCATTTGGTCTAGAACTTGACTCAGTTATTGGAATTTCTGAAGTTGTGGATATAGATGGTGACGGTGATTATGATATTATTCCATCAATTGCAACTATAGGAAATCAAGGGTATATTCAAAATCAAGATATGGGATTTATAGAAAATTTAGGTAGTCCTTCTAATCCTCAATTTTCATCTTCTCAAGTAAATTTGTTTGGTATTACTTTCCCAACATCATATTATCCTGTTATGCCCTCTTTTGGAGATATTGATAATGATGGTGATTATGACCTTATTACAACACCATATGAAGATATGGGTATTTCACAGTACAAATTTCTTTATCAGCAAAATAAAGGATCTTCAACAAATGCAATTATGTCTCTACAGGCTCAAAATCCATTTGGATTATCTCCAGATACTAGCTATGCAGGAATTATTATTCATTCAGAATTAGCTGATCTAGATGGAGATGGAGATTTAGATATAATTACATCTGGTTTCTATGGAAATAACTTCTTGTTTTTTGAAAATAACTCTAGTTCTACTAATTCTTCCAATTATTTTAGTGATAAAATTAAAATATACCCAAATCCTGCTACTGATATTATAAATATTGAAAGTAATTATAATATAAATTCTATTGAAATTGTAGATAATATGGGGAGATTAATCATGGAAAAAGAAGGTTGTAATAAACTCATTATTAGTGAATTAAAAAGTGGAACCTATAGTTTTTATATATATACTGGAAATAAAAAAATTATTAAAAGATTTACTAAATCTAATTAAATCGCCCTTCTCTTTTAGCTTGATCAATTATTTTTTCTATAAACATGTCTTCTCTAACGTTTTCTGGATCAAAGGTTGTTTTTAAATTCATGTCATACATTCTTGCGAAAGTTTGCCACATTGTAGTATTCCACCAGCCTCTATATTTTCTTAAATGATTGTAGGTACTTATTCCTGTTTCTCGGTAAATTAATTTAATTAAAATCCTCCCCTCTTTCATAGTTAGTTTTTTTAATGCACTTGTATACTGACTTTTAATAATTTTAGTTACTTCTTTGAGGTACCTTCTTTTTTTTCTCTTTTTATTAATACTTTCTAAGGCAATATTTAATGAATCAACTTTTACTCTTGTTTCTAATGCATATGGATAGACCTTTAAAACTCTTTTCTTGAGCTTAAAAAAACTTTTTCTCTCTTCATTACTTTTAAAATCAATTATGTCAAGCTGAGGAATATTAGAAGTAAGTATTTTCTCTCCGTCTACTGTAATAAAAGGAGATACAGTAACATTTTCCTGAGAAAAACATAAAATATAGCTAAATTGTAAAATAAAGATGATTAAAATTCTTGACATATATCAAAATTAAAATTTTGTAAATTAATTTTAAAACGATAAATAACTTATTTTATTTATAATAAACTTTTCATTATGTAATTTTACAATAATGATAAAATCAGTACAAATAAGAGTTGATCCTGAAATTGCTGAAAAAAAGCACTTACTTTTCAATAAAATATCAAATGATTTTAATATTCAAAAAAAAACTGTTTCTCACATAGAAATAGTAAAAAAATCAATAGATGCAAGACAAAAAAAAATATTGATCAATCTAAAAATTGATGTATACATTAATGAAAAATTTATTCCAAAAAAAATACTATCAAATTATCAAAATGTTAAAAATTCTAGAGAAGTTTTGATTATTGGAGCAGGTCCAGCTGGTCTTTTTGCTGCATTAAAACTGATTGAAAATGGAATTAAACCAATTATTATTGAAAGAGGAAAAAAAGTAAGAAACAGAAGAAGAGATTTAGCAAAATTAACTAAGGAACATATCGTTAATACTGATTCAAATTATTGTTTTGGAGAAGGTGGTGCCGGAACTTTTTCTGATGGAAAACTATATACAAGGTCAAAAAAAAGAGGCGATGTTGATAATATTTTAAATATATTAGTTGAACATGGAGCAACTCCTCAAATTAAAATTGATGCTCATCCGCATATTGGAACTAATAAACTGCCAAAAATTATTGAAAACATAAGAGAAAGAATTATTGAATATGGAGGTGAAATTCTATTCAATTCAAGATTAGTTGATATAAAAATTCAAAATAATAGAGTTTCTTCTGTTACATTAATGGATAAAACTGAAATTAATTGTTCTAAAATAATTTTAGCTACAGGCCATTCAGCAAGAGATATTTTTGAATTACTAAAAAACAAAGGTGTTTTTCTTGAAAAAAAATCATTTGCTTTAGGAATAAGAGTTGAACACAGTCAAGATTTAATTGATCAAATTCAATACAAATGCAATTCAAGAGGAGAATATTTACCACCAGCACCCTATTCAATTTCTAAGCAAATTAATGGAAGAGGAGTATATTCATTTTGCATGTGCCCTGGAGGCATTATTGCACCATGTGCAACTTCTCAAAATGAAGTAGTAACAAATGGTTGGTCACCATCAAAAAGAGATTATCCGTCTTCAAATTCAGGAATTGTAGTTGAACTAAAAAACAATGATTTTAATGAATTCTATAAACATAATGTATTTGCAGGATTAGAATTTCAAAAAAACATAGAAAAAAGTGCGTGGGAAATGGCAGGTAAAACTCAAAAAGTTCCTGCACAAAGACTTGTAGATTTTATAAATGGAAAAACCTCAATTGATATTCCAAAAACATCATATCTTCCAGGTACAGTATCTTCTAATCTAAAAGATTTATTTCCAAAATTTATTTATAAAAACCTACAACAAGGATTTATTGAATTTGGAAAACAAATGAATGGATATTTAACAAATGAAGCTATAGTACATGCTCCTGAATCAAGAACATCATCACCAGTTAGAATACCAAGAAATCCACAAACATTAGAACATATTAAAATTAAAGGATTATATCCTTGTGGAGAAGGCGCTGGTTATGCAGGTGGAATAATTTCAGCTGCAATTGATGGTCAAAAGTGTGCTGAGATGTGCTCTTAAGAAACAACTTCTGCAACTTTATCAGCAGCTTCTTGTAAAAGGATAACAGATTCTACTTCTAAACCACTATCATCAATCAATTTCTTTGCTTCAGTAGCATTTGTTCCTTGTAATCTAACTATTAACGGAATATCAATTTTACCTATATTTTTATAGGCATCAACAATTCCTTGTGCCACCCTATCACATCTAACAATACCTCCAAAAATATTAACCAAAATTGCCTTTACAGCTTTATCTTTAAGAATTATTCTAAAAGCTTGTTCAACCCTTTTAGCATCTGCAGTACCACCAACATCTAGAAAATTTGCAGGATTACCGCCAGCCATTTTAATAATATCCATAGTTGCCATAGCTAGGCCTGCTCCATTTACCATACATCCAACATTACCATCAAGTTTAACAAAATTTAACCCATATTCGCCAGCTTCAACTTCAGTTGGATCCTCTTCTCTTTTATCTCTTAATTCAGCATAATCCTTATGTCTAAAAAGAGCATTGTCATCTAGAGTAACTTTAGAATCTACAGCCATTATTTTATTATCTGATGTCTTTAATACAGGGTTGATCTCAAATAATGATGAATCAGTATTTACATATGCATTATATAATGAATATACAAATTTGGTCATTTCTTTAAATGCATTTCCAGATAAGCGTAAATTAAATGCTATTTTCCTACATTGAAAAGATTGTAATCCTAAACTTGGATCAATTTCTTCAGTAAAAATTAAATGAGGTGTTTCTTCTGCAACTGTTTCAATATCCATACCTCCTTCAGTTGAATACATAATCATATTTCTTCCGGTTGATCGATTAAGTAAAACAGACATATAAAATTCATCCGTTTCACTCTCACCAGGGTAATAAACGTCCTCGGCAATTAACACTTGGTTTACTAGTTTACCCTCGGATGTTGTTTGAGGAGTAATTAAATGCATACCTAAAATTTTCTCTGATATAGATTTAACCTCTTCAATTGATTTTGCTAGTTTAACGCCACCTCCTTTACCTCTACCTCCTGCATGAATCTGAGCTTTAACAACCCACCATGATGTACCAGTTTCCTGATTAAGTTTTTCTGCAGCTTTAACAGCTTCATCAGCTGTTGAGGCAACTATACCTCTTTGAATTCTTACTCCAAAACTTGATAACAAATCTTTTCCTTGATATTCATGTAAATTCATATGTAAATTTTTAGGATGTAAAAATATAGGATTGATTTTAATTACAATAATCTATTGTCTATTTTTGCAAATATTTTTTTCAAATATGAGAATCATACTTTTCCTTCTTTTAATTCCTTTTTTATCATTTTCTCAATTTGTAGAAAAAAAAGTTTATAACATTTTAAAGGTATCTGAAAAGCCAAAAATTGATGGTGTTATAAATGATTTGGTTTGGAAAAACAAGAGTGTAGCAAAAAACTTCACTCAATTTAAGCCAAATAATGTCTTATTAGAACGTTCTAGTCAAAAAACAGAAGTCAAAATATGTTATGATGACCAAAACTTATATTTCGCTGCTGTAATGTATGACAATGCCCCTGATAGTATTTTAAAAGAACTATGTAAAAGAGATGATGATAATAAAAATAACGATAGATTTACTATTGTAATTGACCCTTTTAATAATACTCAAGTTGAGTATAATTTTACTATTACTGCATCTGGAGTACAAATAGATAAAAAAATGTCAAAAAATGGTGGAGACAAATCATGGAATGCTGTTTGGAAATCTGCTGTTGATATTTTTGATAAAGGTTGGTCAGCAGAAATTGCAATACCATTTTCTCAAATAAGATTTCCAGATATTGATGATCCTTGGGCTATAAATATGTACAGAAATATTAGAAGATATAGAGAAGAATATTCCTGGAACCCAATTGATATTAAGTTTGAAAATTATGCCTTACAATCTGGTCTTTTAGATGGAATTATAGATGTTGAAAGTCCAATTAGATTATCATTTATGCCATATGCATCAATTTATATGGATTCTTACGATAGTGAAACTAATTTCCCATATAACTATGGTATGGATTTAAAATATGGCTTAAATGAGAGTTTCACATTAGATATGACATTGATTCCTGATTTTGGACAAGTTTCCTCCGATGCAATGGTATTAAACCTCTCTCCTTTTGAAGTTAAGTATGAAGAAAATAGACAATTTTTTAATGAGGGAATAGAGTTATTTAATAAAGGAGGAGAAATATTTTATAGTAGAAGATTACAAGATGATCTATTAAATGCTACCAAAGTTACTGGAAGAACTAAAAATGGCATAGGTGTTGCAGCATTAAATGCCATAACAAATAAAACCGATGACGATCCATTAACAAACTATAATGTATTTATTATTGATAAAGCTTTAGACAACAGCTCATCAATAAGTTTAATGAATACAAATGTGACAAAAACAAATAATGATAAAGACGCAAATGTTACAGGAATATTTACAAGATTCAATAACAAAAAGAACACACATGTTTATGATGCAAATCTTAAAATGAGTCAAGAGTTTTTTACAGACAGTACTAATATTGGTTTTTCAGGTATGTTAAAAGCTTCTAAAAACAGTGGAAATTATAGATATGAATTGTATTCACTTTTTGAAGATGAAAAATACAATCCCAATGATTTAGGATTTTTATATTCAAATAATGAAATAACTAATGGATTAAATATTGGATATGAGCAATTAAATGAAAACAAAAATTTTATTTTTTCAAAGCACTATCTTTTTATCAAGCATAATACATTATTTACGGAAAATAAGTTTGTAAACTTAGAAATAGAAGCAGAAGCAAAATATATGCTTAAAAACTATTTATTTATAATGGGAAAAATTGTTACAAATCCTTATGAACAAGATGATTATTATGAAGCAAGAACAGGTGATTTTGATAGTCCTTTGAAAAGATCAAAATCTATTCGTTATGGCATATACATGTCAAGCGACTATCGAAATAGATTTGCTTTGGATTTTGGATGTGGAGCTACCATTAAACCATTATATTCCGGAAAAGAATACAGAGGAAGGATTTCTCCAAGAATTAGATTTAATGATAGGGCATCTATAAATTATGTACTTTCATTAAGAAATAGATACAATGAAATAGGATATCTTGATGATCTTTCTATTTCAAATATGCAGAACCCACAACCTATTATTTCTTTAAGAAATACTTACATGATAACCAACGTACTTTCTAGTAGTTATATAATAAGTAACAAAATAGATTTATCATTAAAGTTAAGATATCACATTGATCAAGTTGAAATATTAGATTTCAACAGATTAGATAATCAAGGGTATCTTGTCCAAACAGATATTGAAAATAATGAAACCGAGGATTATAATATTAATTATTCGACATGGACAGCTGATGTTGGATTAAATTGGTGGTTTGCTCCTGGAAGTCAGTTAAGTCTAGTTTGGAAAAATGGAGTGGATAATCAAACATCAAACATCGAAAATAATTGGCTTGATAATATTGAAGAATCATTTAATCTGGCACAACAAAATAGTTTGTCGTTAAAGATTGTGTATTATTTGGATTATCTTTACTTAAAAAAAGGAATATAATAAATGTTAAAACTAAGTAACATTCATTTTTCATACGGAGAAACCAAAGTACTTAACGGAATAGATCTTGATGTTAAAAAGGGCGAAATTGTTTCCATTGTTGGATCTTCAGGAGTTGGTAAAACAACTCTATTACATATCTTAGGAACTTTAGAAAAAGTTGAAACTGGAGATTATTCTATCAATGACAAATCAATTGTTGATCTTAGTACAAATGAACTCTCTAAATTTAGAAATTTAGAAGTTGGGTTTATTTTTCAATTTCACAATCTATTACCTGAATTTTCAGCTTTTGAAAATATTTGTCTTCCTGGATACATATCAAATGTAAACAAAGTTGATATAGAAAAAAGAGCATTAGAATTATTAGATATTCTTGGAATCAGTGATAAAAAAAATAATAAGCCTAATGAATTATCTGGTGGAGAACAACAAAGAGTAGCTATTGCAAGAGCTTTAATTAACTCTCCATCAATTGTTTTAGCAGATGAACCATCTGGAAATCTAGATTCTAAAAATGCAAATAACCTCCATAACCTAATTTTAAAATTAAATAAAGAGTTAAAACAAACCTTTATAATTGTCACTCATAACAAAGAACTCGCTGCAATGACTGATAGATCTTTAAAAATGGTTGATGGAAAATTTATCTAATTAAAAAAAGTAAATTATATCAAATTGTGTAACTTTGCACTTTGATGATATATCAAAACCCTCAGATTCTATACGCTCTTTTTGCATTAGCAATCCCAATTATCATTCACTTATTTAACTTTAGAAAACACGAAAAGATCTACTTTAGTAGTATTCGTTTCTTAGAAGAAATAAAAACAAAAAATAGAAAGAAAAAAAATTTAAGAAACATATTAATTCTTTTAAGTAGAATTTTAGCACTATTATTCTTAATTCTTGCATTTGCCAAACCATATATTCCACATAATAATGAAAATGCTACAAACAACATTTTCATTTACTTAGATAATTCTTTTAGCATGAATGCAATTTCTGAAGATGGTCGTTTACTAGATATTGCAAAAAACACTTCAAATGATATTATTAATACATTTCCAAAAACAACTAAATTCTATTTACTTACAAATGATTTTATTTTAAGCAATAATAAATCATTTAATCAAGAGAAAATTATAGAAGAAATTTCAAAAATTGAATCAAGTGGAAATAGTAAAACAATCAGTCAAATTTTAGATAAAAAACAAAGTCTATCTAATGAAAGTGAAATTATTTATATTATTTCTGATCTTCAAGAAAATTCAATCAAAATTGATAAATTAAATTCAGAAAATAAGAACAAAATAATATATGTTCCAGTTATAGGAAAAAACATCTCTAATCTAAGTATCGATAGTGTATGGATAGATGGGCCAATTCTATTAAAAAACACTAATCAACGTATCAATTTTACTCTCAACAATCAAAATGTTAGTAAAGATGTTCCTATTTCACTTGAAATTAACAATAAACTCAAAATAAATCAGCTTTTAGAAATTGATAAAGATAAGAATCAAGAGTTCAATATTGAAGTTAGATTAGATAGTAACATTAACATATGTAAACTTAGTATAGAAGATTATCCAATTACATTTGATAATCAGATCTATTTCAATCTTATTAAAAATGATAAAATAAAAATTCTTTCAATCAATGGTGAAAACAAGCATAATTATATTGAGAGACTTTTCTTAAATGATACAACTAATTACATATTTAAAAATCAAAATCTTAGTAATATTAATTACCAAAATTTATTAGATCAAGAAATTGTCATATTAAATGAAATAAATAAATTCTCATCCGGATTAATTGAAACTATTAAAAAATGTATTGAAAATGGATCTACCCTTATCGTAATACCATCAAGGAATATTGATATTGAAAATTACAACTATCTATTTAACATGTTTTCTATAGAAAATTTTGGAGATAAAATAAAGGAAACATTTTCAATAAATAAACTTGCAGAAAAACACCCATTATTTAATAATGTTTTTGAAGGTGAAATTAGAAACTCATCACTACCAACAATCTCAAAATATTATAAAACAAAAAAATTAACTTCAAATAATAAAAAAGCAATTCTAACACTAGAAAATAATGAAGATTTCCTCTCTCATTATAATTACAAAAAGTCGAATATATATGTGTTTAATACTTGTTTACACGATTCGACTACAAATTTTCATAAAAATGCATTATTCGTACCTGTATTTTTAAATATGGCAAATACATTATTAACATCTAAAGAAATTTATAATGTAATTTCTTTAGATGATTATTTTGTGTCAGTAGATCATAAAAATCAAATCTATAATCTGAAAAAGGAAAATTTTGATATTATTCCAACTACTAGATTTGTAAATGGTCAAAATAGATATTATACAAATAGTCAATTACAAGAAGCTGGGCATTATAAATTATTCAATAAAAACATAACAGTTGATCATATTGCATATAATTACAGCTCTAAAGAAAGTAAGTTAACTTATTTAAATGATGATAATAAATTATTAAAATCATCCGGTTCAACAATAGACAAAAAAAATATAAGTGGTTATATTAGTGAATCTTTTAAAGACAAACACTTTTGGAAAACTTGCATAATATTGTCACTATTATTTTTTGGAATTGAAATACTTCTTCTAAAACTAATCAAAACATGAAAATACTAATTAAAGAAGCTAAAATTATTGATAGTTCATCTAAACACAACGGTAAAATTTGTGATATTCTTATTAATAATAATAAAATTGAAAAGATTGCTAAAAAGATTCAAATAGATTCTGAAACAAAGATTTTTAAAAGTGATAACTTACATATTTCTCAAGGTTGGTTAGATATGCATGTAAACTTTGGTCAACCTGGTTTTGAGCAAAGGGAAACAATTGAAAATGGATTGAATGTAGCAGCAAAGGGAGGATATACTGAGGTGCTATTAATGCCAAATACTAATCCATCAATTGACAATAGTTCAATGATAGATTTTATTAAAAGCTTTAGTAAAAAACATATTGTAAATATTCAAGTAGCTGGAAATTTAACTATGAATCAAGAAGGAAAAAACATAGTTGAAATACATGATATGACTAAAAATGGATGTATAGCATTCACCGATGATAAAAAATCTATTCAAAACAATGAATTAATGAAAATTGCTTTGCTTTATATGAAAAATTCTGATGCTCTATTGATGAATTACCCAAATGATATAAAGATGCAAAATAAAGGAGTAATTAATGAAGGAAAAATTAGTACTCAATTAGGCTTAAAAGGCATTCCAAATATAGCTGAAGAAATGATGCTTGACAGAGATATTAGTTTATGTAAATATACTGATGGAAGAATTCATGAATCTTACATTAGTACTGAAAAAAGTGTTGATAAAATTAAACAAGCTAAAGAAGATGGAATTAATATTTCAGCTGATGTTGCTTTACATAATATATTTTTAACTGATGAATCAGTAAATAATTTTGATACAAGATTTAAGGTTCTACCTCCTTTAAGGTCAAATTCTGATAACAAAGCAATTGTAAAGGGTTTAAAAAATGGCACTATAGATGTAATAACAACAGATCATAGTCCATTTGAAGTAGAGACTAAAAAAATTGAATTTGATAATGCCGAGTTCGGAATAATTGGTTTAGAAACTGCATTTGGTTTAATAAATAAAAACCTAGAAAAACATTTGTCAATTAATCAAATAATTGAAAAAATTGCTAATAATCCAAGAAAGATTCTTGGTCTTGATAATTACACTATTGAAGAAGGTAATAAAGCAAATCTTACTATTTTCAATCCAGAAATAGAATGGTCATTAGAAGAAAATGATACTTTATCAAAATCTAAAAACAGCCCATTTTTTGGGAAAAAGTTAAAAGGAAAAGCACTAGGGATTTACAATAACAATAAATTCAAAGAAATAAATTAGTTAAATTTTAATTTCTTTTTGACTGTTCCATCCTCAAAATAATAAATTAAATTATTAAGAGAATTAATATTGTTTGGATTAATTTCTCTGCCTAAATAATCAGTAATTCTAATTAATTTTGGTTCAACAGCATTAACATCAAAATTAGTAGAAGTCCCTGAACTTAAACTTTCATAAAGATAAAGATCATCAACAGCAGCTTCAATCAAACTTCCACCATCCAAATATTGACCAGGTCTTATACTATCAGATGCAATGAATTTTAATTGAACTGACGATGTTAAATTGACATAATCTTTAACCCTAAAGGCATTTCTTCTCCAGCTTAAATCAGAACTCAATGTATTTTCAACATAAACCCAATTAACACCATCATCAGTGATCATTACTTGCCACCAATCAGCTCCAGGATTGGCACCACTAGAAGGGTTATTTGTATACCATCTCCAATATGTAAATGCAGGATTTATGTAGTTTGTTAAATTATAATATGGAGAAAATAATGTTGTATGTCCACCATCTACATCATTAGCTCCTATCCCATCGTTTATAGATGATGCATTTTGAGTAAATGCACAAGCGTAACCATTAGGGGTATGCTGATAAGCAGGTTGAACCATTCCGGATAAACTATTTGGATCATCATAAGATCCTATTGGAGAGCCAATTTCCCACATTCCAGTAGTAGCATTATCAATTGGATCACCAGTTTGCCAAAAACCTACATTAAAATCAAAATCTTCTTCTTCATAGAGTTCATATCCAACCATAATAAAGAATGGAAGGTTAGCATCTTTTAGTGGAACAACATTTGACTCTTGAGGGTTAATTCCTGATTCAAATCCATAATTGTCAGTCATTGAAATATAATATGCTACAATATTACCATTAGATTGAGCAGGAATAGTTGCAGTATAATTATTTCCATTTGCAGTCATAGTAATATTATTCCAATTTTGATCATCGTTTAATCTGTAAAAACAATTTGCACTAGAAAGTGCCCATGAATACGTTGCTGATATATTAGCACTTATGGAGATATCTATATTTCCAGGAGCTAAAGAGACAGGAGAGTGAGCTATAACAGCATTTGACAGAAGAGTAATGCCATGAAGGGCAAAAGCTTGAATAATATCTAAATCATTAGGAGTACCATTTGTTAAATCCGCATCGTTATCATCTGCAAATAATACTTCTACTAAAACATCTGTGTAAATTATACCTTCTGTACCATTTGGACCGTCTGGTGCACCATCAAATGTATATTTAAATAAATCCAACATCTGCTGCATACTTCCTAAATTTAAATATGTATCCCAAAAAGCTCCAGCAATAATTTCACCATCAGCATGAACTTGACCAACTAAATCTTGAGGATATACTTTTCTATTTTGATCATATCTTCTTACATATACTGTTGGATCAACTAAATCCCATCCAAAACCTAGAACTGGACTTTGAGTTAAAGATATTGCCCAAATATCAGCATATCCCTCATTTAGACCTCCATTCCACATTCCAGAACCATATCTGTAATTATTTATTCCATGACCATACTCATGATATACAACATCAGGAATTTTTGCTGTAGCATTACATCCATTTCCTTCTGCATAAAAATTAATAGTTCCATCGTAGTATGCATTACAACTACCTTGTACATCAATATTTGTTTCAATAGCGTAATCAAGTCCTGTGAATGTTGGAAAAACAGACTTTAAGTGATCGTGAATTTGATTAACTGCCCAAAAAGCTGTTCTTTCTTGAATAGTTGAGTTTGAATTGTCAAAAGCAACATTGGTATTTGAAAGTTGAGAGGAAAAAGCTGGAATATTATTATTTGTTTGGACTTCAGTAAATAAACCATCTAAATTAAAAATAGCATTACCACTGCCAGGAATAGTTACATTACCAAAATTATCAGTATAGTAATTGTTTCCACTTTTTTGAACTCTAAGATTAACCAAATTTTCTACAGTAGATGGATTGTAAGGGTTTGTAGTGTAAACTTCTCCTTCAACATTTACTGTTGCAATAGAAGGTGCTTCGTAATGTACAGTATTTATTCTCATTAATAATTCACCACTATTTGCATCAACATAACATATGTAATTTGCTGGACCGTGTGTTAATTTAGTTGAAATCTTAACTGTATATACTAGATGATAATTATACTTTCCATTCTTTGGAATTGGAAGAATTTTTAAATCTTCTTCAACAATATCATTAAAAATATTAGATGTAATATTTTGTGATGCTGATTGAATGGCATCAGTTTGTGTTATTGTTGGGATAGTACTAATTGATATATCAGAAAATAAATCTAAACCAAATGCAACTAATTGATTTTTAAGATTAAATTTTGCGTATAGTCTACTATCAATAACTTCTAATGAATTATATATTTGTTTGTAATCTAAATTTATATACTTGTCATTTTCAGATTTTCTATTTAAAATTATATGTGAAGGGATATTGAAAACAGATAAATCAGATAAAATAAAATTCTCAAATTTTTCTTCAAGTGATGAACCTTGATTTAAATTTATTGGTGAACCAAATGCTCTGTGAGGTTTATAATTATATTCATTAAAATAGGTAAACCAATTTGGGTGATTTGATAAAAATTCTTGCCACGGTACTTGATTACGTAAATTTTCTTGAATTTGATTAATAAGCTGCATATTTTCAGTTATATACCTTATTTCGTAATCATCATGATGATCACATTTTGTAGCAAAAACATTAGTTGTTATTAAAATAAAAAAGGAAAGTGAAAGAATATTTTTCATGAGTATAATTATTGTTTAACAAATATATAATTTATATCAAAAATAATGAATAAAATAAATATTGCATAGTTTTTTAATAAAAAAATTATGCAAAATCCTTTATATAGTGATTTTTAAACCATCATAAGACAAAGAAATATAATCAGGTAAAGTTTCATTAACTTCATGATGCAAACCCATTAAATGACTTATATGTATTAAGTAAGCTTGTTTAGGTTTCAATTCATTTAATAAATCTATAGATTCTTCTAAACAAAGGTGAGATAAATGAGGTTCTTTTCTAAGGGAATCTAAAACAATTACATCTGCATTGAGCATCTTATTTTTCTCATTTTCAGAAATCTTACTTAAATCAGTTAAATAAACAAAATTTTTGATCCTAAAACCATGAACTGGTAATTTGTAATGCATAGCTTTGATTGGTATTACTTTAGTATTTTCAATATAAAACTCATCACTACTAAATAGATTTACATTAACTTTTGGCACTCCTGGATACTTAAACTCTGAAAAAATATAAGAAAATTCCATTTTTAAAGCTGAAAGAACATCTTTAGAGCAGTATATTTCCATAGGCTTTTTGGCTTTAAAATTATATGATCTAATATCGTCTAAACCAGCAGTGTGATCTTTATGCGAATGAGTGAATAAAACAGCATCTAATTTTTCAACTTTTTCCCTAAGCATCTGTTGTCTAAAATCTGGACCTGTATCAATTACTATATTAGTATTATTATCTTTAATAAGAATCGATGTTCTTAGTCTCTTATCCTCTTTATTTGTAGATAAACAAACATCACATTTACAAGTAATTACAGGTACTCCTTGGGATGTACCAGTTCCTAAAAAAGTAATTTCCATTATGTTTAATTATATTGTAAAATTATATATTATAATTTACAATTATTGGTTATAAATTATGCTTTAATTAAAATATCTACTTAATTTTGTTAAATATCAATATTCGATAATGAATAAACAAATTATCCTTACTGCTGGTCAAAAAGCCAGAAGAATAAATAAAGATAAAAGCATATACGGCTCTTTTGTTGAAATTGGAGCTGGACAAGAAGTTGCTAGACAATTTTTTAGAGTTGGTAGTGCATCAAAAACAATAGCCAAAACAATGTCAGCTTATGATAGAGACTTTTCTGATGCAATTTATGGCAAAGAATCTGATGGTAGATATGTATGCAAATCAAGGCTAAATAAGATGCTTGATCAAGAGTACGGTTTACTAGAAGAAAGATTAAATAGAAAAGATCATAAAGACACTAGATATTTTGTTTTTGCTGATACAGTTACTACAATCAATTATGATAAAACCGCACAAGGTCATGGATGGATTGGATTAAGGTTTCAACTTGACCCTACAAAAGACCCTAATGATTTTAGAATTCATGTCAGATTACATGATCAAGAAGCAAGAATACAACAAGAAACAATTGGAATAATAGGAACTAATTTAATGTATGCATGCTTTAATGAATCTGATCCAAAAGAAATCTTAAATCAACTTTATGACAATCTCTCCAGAGATAATTTCGAAATTGATATGGTTGAAGTGTTAGGTCCAAATTTTTCTGATATAGATAATAGATTATTGAGTTTGACACTTGTTAAAGAAAAAATGACTAATGCCGTTATTTTCACTCCTGCTGGTGAAAATAAATATCCATCAGATGTTTTATTTCAAAAAAATATTTTAGCCCTTAGGGGAAGCTTCAGACCTGTAACTAAAGTTAATATTGACATGTTAACCAAGGGTCTAGAAAAATTTAAAGAAAATTCAAAAGTTAAAGAAGAAAATATACAGTTATTATTTGAAATAACGCTTTCTAATTTGATGTCTAACGGACAATTAGATGAAAGAGATTTTCTTGATAGAGCCGATATTTTATGTTCCTTGGGATATACAGTAATGATTTCCAATTATCAAAAATATTATAAATTATGTGAGTATTTTTCTAGATATAGTGATAAGAGGATTGGTTTTATAATTGGAGTTGATAATCTTGTAGAAATGTTTGAAGAAAAATACTACAGAAACTTAAATGGTGGTATAATGGAAGCATTTGGAGTTATATTAACAAGAGATGTTAAATTATATCTATATCCAACTCAAGGGGATAATGAAGATTCAATTATAAATAGCAAAAATATTAAGGTACACCCTAGAGCAAAAGACATTTATAAGTATTTACTCAGTAATAAAAGAATAGAAGATTTAAATTTTGATCAAGATATTTTAGG
This sequence comes from uncultured Bacteroidota bacterium, assembly GCA_902579065.1. Lineage (GTDB taxonomy): Bacteria > Bacteroidota > Bacteroidia > Flavobacteriales > BACL11. The sequence continues at coordinate 10,022 of CACHFI010000004.1, read as the reverse complement.
AATATATTCCAAAGATGTTTTAAAGAAAATTAAATTATGTGAAACTGGTACTTGGGAACATATGGTACCAGATGGTGTTGATCAAATTATCAAAGATAAATCCCTTTTTGGTATGAGCTGTAAAATATAATATTTTGAGAAAATTTATTTTAATTTTATTGTTACTTCCTTTATTAACTATTGCTCAGCGTGGTGGAAAAGGAGGATACGGAGGTGATTTTTCCGGATTTGGTTCAAAAAAGAAATCATCATATTTCAGAGGAAACGTTAGTGGTAAAATAGTAGATTCTAATACTGGAGAAGGATTAGAATATGCTAATATTAGTATTACAAATGTTAAATGGAATAAAGTTATAGAGGGAACTATTTCTGGTGCCAATGGTAAATTCTCAATGACCGAAATATTAACTGGGGATTATATCTTAAAAATTAATTATTTAGGATACAAACCAAAAGAAGTAGAGTTTAAAATAACCAAAAGAAATCCTGATGTTAATTTAAAAGAAATAAGCCTAGAAGTAAGTTCTGAAATGTTATCTGAAATAACTATTGATGAACAAAAACCAATTTATGAATCTAAGCTAGATAAAATTATATATAATGCTGAAAGTGATGATGCTGGAGCATCAGATGATGCTACTGATGTTTTAAGAAAAGCTCCACTATTATCTGTTGACTTTGACGGTAACGTTGAATTAAGGGGTTCTAAGCAAATAAAATTCCTTTTAAATGGTAAAGCTTCTTCTTTTCTTTCAGGTGATTTAGCTTCTGCCCTACAGATGATTCCAGCAGATGAAATAAAAAGTGTTGAAATTATCACATCTCCTGGTGCAAAGTATGATGGTGAAGGTGAGGCAGGAATTGTAAACATCATTACTCAGAAAAAAGTTATAGATGGATATAAAGCTTCTGTAGATGGTTCTTTTGGAACAAGAAATAATAAAAATGGATTTAATTTAACCTTAGGAAAAGGAAGGTTTAGTCTCTCTGCTAGAGGTAATGCTTGGTATAGTTGGCCAAGAGAGGGAAATACAACTTATGAAAGAGAAGATTGGAATGAAAATGGAGACACTAATATTTTAACCAATAATGGTGTTAGTGAGAGTCAATGGATTGGATATGGTTCAGGAATTAACATGTATTATGATATAAATGCTTATAATTCTATTTCATCTGATATTAACTTTAGAGGAAGAAACACACCATCTGACAATACAACCACCATAAATTATAATGGTGTAGATACATCTTACAATTATAATTCATATCTAGAATCAACAAATGTTAGAAATAATATAAGCTGGAATACCGACTATACTAGAACATTTGAAGATAATGAAGATAGAGAACTGAGTATTTCTTATCAATTAGGAAATAGAATTAGAGATAATGAGACTGATATTTCAGAAAATAATGGTCTAATAAATCTGAAAAATATAAATGACGAACAAAATTTTGAACATACCTTTCAAATTGATTATACACAGCCAATTAAAGATCACTTAATTGAAATTGGAGGTAAAATGATTATTAGAGATCAAGAAATGGATTATGAAACACAATCAGAAAATATAGATTATGTTTTTAATAATGAAATTTTTAACTACACTCAAACAGTTAATGCTTTATACCTTTCTTCTAATATAAGTCTTCCTAATGACTATAGTCTTAAGGCTGGTACTAGATATGAACACACCAAAATAGAAGGTGATTGGAAAAATGGAACTAATACTCCATTTTCTGAAAACTATGATAACATTTTACCTAATCTAACATTCTCCAAAAAAATTGATATGGGTAAAAGTCTAAAGCTTAGTTATAACTCGAGAATTTCAAGACCAAGTAGTAGCTATATAAATACTAATACTAATATTACTGATAATAAAAATATTACTATTGGTAATCCAGAATTAACTCCATCAACTACAAAACAAATTGAACTTGGCTATAATAGTTTTGGAAGAAAGTATCAAGGCAGCTATTATGTTTACTTTAAAGAAAGTAATGATTTAATTGAATCATTTTTGAGAATTCAAAATGATACATCTATAACAACCTATGAAAATATAGGTAGTAGTACTAGATATGGTTTTAATTACTATGGATCTATAAGATTTGATAAGCTTACACTAAGAGGTGGATTTAATTTATATTCCTATGAGGCTGAAGATAATAGATTTGCCAGTGAAAATAGATCTGCGCTATTATATAACTACAACTTTGGAATCACATTAAAATTAGCTAATAATTGGAAGGCTGAAGGATTTGGATTTGCCAGATCGCCTTCGCAAACTCTACAAGGAACTTCCACTAGCTTTTCTATGATGAGTTTTGGAATTAAAAAAGAATTTAAAAATCAAAGAGGATCTATTGGATTAAGAATAGTTGAGCCTTTTGCAAAAAATGGTGAAAAGGTATGGACAACAGAATTAAGCGGTGATAATTTTAATCAAACATCTGTTAGAACAAGTATGTTCACATCAATAGGAATTAGTTTTAAATATACTTTTGGAAAATTAAATTTCAAATCAAATTCTAAAAGATCTAAAATTAATAACGATGATGTCTCTGAAGAATCAAATACAGAATACTAATTTTTATTCGACTATTAATTTTCTCTTGTAAATTGAAATATTATCATTTACACTTATAAAATAAATTGAAGAACTAAATTCTGTTAGATTAAATCGTAATTTGATTTCTCCAATATATTCTTCAAATAATTTTTCATAAACCAACTCTCCTATTGAATTATGAATCTGAATAACTAAATCAGATTTAAATTCTAAGTTATGTGACAAATTAAAAATACCTTTAGAGGGATTTGGAAAGATGCTAATATCATCACTAGATGCTTCTATTCCATTTCTAATGGGTGAATTAGGTTGTGACCAATATATAGGAGGATTTGTCCAAGAGGGAGATCTATAAGCAGTTATATTAGAATCACAAAATAATCTACCATGGGCTCTGTAAATAGTTCCAGGAATTAATCCAAATGCATTTACAGATGATGTTGGGTAAAATATTCCAAATCCACCTACATTTTGCCATAATGAGTTTGTTGTATCAATTCTATACTTAATTCTAGCAAAAGTATAAGGATCAAAGATATCCCAATCAAACCTAACCTTGCCAGGCTGAAAATTAAAGGTAGATACTGTTAATCCTGACATAGATGGACATACATCAGCAGTAGAAAATTGAATAGGTAGAGAATAACCTGAAGCTCCTCCTCCACAATAAAAAGCCTTCATTTTAAATTCATATGTTGTACTTGGAGATAAATTATTTAATTGCTTAACTGTATTATTTAACCCAAAATTGCATAATCCACTACTAGCACCTGCAGATCTCGTAATCCATGTAGGACTACCAACTTCTCTAAATCTTACAAAATATTTAAGAACTCTACAATCAGTAGAATTCATATTTCTCCATCCTATTTTTACTCTAGTATCAATTATATCAAATACATACAAGCTATCTGGTTTAGGAAAGGTACATGTAGGATCTAAGCTAATATTCAAATTTGAAACTACACCATTATCTAATAAAACACTAATTGTATCATTTTCATATCCAAAAGCAGATACAATGAGATTATATAAGCCAGAATCTAATGATGAAATTTGATAAAATCCATTTAGATTAGATGTAGATGAAAAAGATGTATTTAATAAAGATACATTAGCATTTGAAATAGGATTACCATTAGTTTGATCAGTAATGTTTCCTTCAAGATGACATGCTTGCTGAAATCCTCTAGAATAAATTAATAATTTACCAGTTCCATTAGGTCCACTATTAATATCAGAAGAGATAATATTTCCTGAAGGTAGAAATGGATAAGTTCCCCAACAACCATCAAATCCCCAACCTGATCCTGGATAAGAATCATAATATGCTACTTCTACCATATTTTCTGGGTAAGTTATATCATGAACTACTGTTCCATTAGTATAGTATGAAGTAACTAAGAAATTACCATCAACATGAGAATTATGAGGAATTGAATTTGACCCAGGATTAGATTGTATTCTATCGATTTCATAAATATTATAGATATCATCAATATTATAAGCAGTTATGTATGCATTTCCTTGTTCATCAGTAGTAAAAATATAATCTCCATCATCAGATAACCATACATTATGTGTAAATGAATTTGGAGTGTTAACACTAGTAATAGTATTTGGAAAAGATTTATCTAAAACATCAATACAAAAAGCACTACCATAATACACACAAGCAGCCCATAATGTATCATTTCTGACCATACCATCATGAATATAATGCTCATTCCAATTACCTAAGTATGTAGGATTGATAGGATCTGAATTAAGATCAAGAAAAATTGCTCCATTTGGTGGTGCTGACATTCCAGGAGGATTGCTAGCTCCAAAAATATAAGCAATACCATTTTCATCTATAAAAAGATTGTGTGCAGCTTCGAAATGAATAGTGTCATTTAAATTATCGCTTATAAAATCTTTTACATGCCAATAGGTGTTACCACTCATATCAGATAGATCAATAATTAAAAGACCTGTATCTGATTCTGTTGTTACATATGCATAATTACCCCAAGTTTTGATATCTCTCCAAGTTGAATAAATATCAGGGATAAAAAATTTCTCATCCGGATTAATAGGATCTGTTACATCAACAACGGATACACCATCCCTAAGACCAACAATAGCAAATTCACTTCCAGAGGAATCCACCCACCCCCATATGTCAATCCCTTTTGTATTAGGATAATCAACATAACCTAAAACACTCATATTTAAACTATCTTGAGAGAATGATAAAAATGGAAAAAGACAAAAAAGAAGTAAAAATCTCATATTACAAATTTACTTGATTTTTAAATAAAAAAAAGAGCCTCATTAAGAGGCTCTTAAATTTTAACAGTGATTAAACTTTAGAATTTATATTCAAGGTTTAAATATAGCATATTGTTAGCCTCAGCTTCTTCTTCACCATCTAATGTTGCAGCCTTAAAAGATTTAACATTTACAGCTACCTTAACTCCTTTTGTCATTTGCTTTTCAATGCCAAAAATAGTTAGTTCTCCTTCATTTTCAATATTCCATTGATTTTCATTAGCATCTTCAGAATCAGACATGTCATATCTTCCAAAAACAGAAACATCATTTCCAATATCTAAATTTCCATATACTGAAAAAGCAGAACTAGTATTGTCAACAACATTAGAAGTGTTTTCTCTTAGGTTGTATTCACCACCAAGAGTCATGTTTGATCCACTGTATGCTACTGCCAAAGTATTTATATATTGTGACTCATAATCATCACTGTACATAGTTCTAGGCATTACATCTCTAGCTACTCTAAATGATATATCATCTGACTTAAAGATAATTCCAGCACCTCCTCTCATGTATGCATCAGATCCTTGTAAGTTTTTATAACCATCTCCATTAAGAATTTGAGCATCTATTATTAAGTTGTCTGATAAAATATATGTCAAACCGACTCCAGCATCAGAAAAGTGAGACCATTTATTTACATCTTGAAAAGATTTGTATATATATCTTTTACCCCAGGAATTTTCCATAAAAGTAAAATTACTTGCTTTTATGATACCAAAATCTACAAAAACTCTATCAGTTGGACTCCATTTTAATGAGGCTAATTTTAAAAAAGCAGTATATGAACTTCCAGAACTATTGTTACCAACATCGAATGTTATATTTGCAGAAAATTTATTATTAAGAGTATGCTTATGTCCGAAAATTGCATTTGAAACTTTAAACTCTTTGTATGGATTTGATACGTCTGCAAGACTATAATTAAAATCAGAAAATATTTTAGCATATGTAGTTCCCTGAGAATAACTATCAAAAGTTATGATAGATACTATAAGTATTAAAATATAATTTTTCATTTTTTTTTACAAATTTAATTAATTTTTTATAATCCAATACTAGAGAAAAATTTCACTAATCCAGCCAAAAATTCTTCTGGCATTGTTGTAATCATAGAATTAAATGAGAGCTCATCGTTTACACCTATAGCAATAGCAATAGAAATAATTAGACCTAAAAGCGCGAATGTCATATCTTTTAAACCTAATTTTAAACTTTTGGAAATAGAATTATCGCCAGTATTCATAAGTGCCATTCCTAACTCTCTTCCTGCTAATAAACCAATAAATACCCAAGTAGTACTCATTGGTACTTTACTGTGTAACTTAAAATAAAATAGAATTATGCAATAAATAAAATCTATTAATGTAGCAAAGCGAACGTCAGTAACAACAGATTTTTCAGTTACAATTTTTTGAATTCTACCTCCTTTATAAAATAATAATAACCCCAAACCAATTATTACTATTGAAGTAAAAGCAATAAATTCAAATATATGTAAACTTCTAGGTAAATAAACTGCAATATTTGCAGCATCTTGCATTAACCAAACAGACCATAATGTTCCAGAGGTAATCCATTGAGCAATAGTCCAACCAAACTTGGCTTTTCCAACAAAATATTTTTTTGCAGATTTAGCAACAATTAGAAAAAATATAAGGCCTAATAAAAAAGACAAAATATAGCCACTCATACTCTTTGCAAGAACACCACCTACAGCTGCCGGAGTTGCAGCAAAAGAAGTTAATAAAATAAAAGTAGTGGAAACAGGCATTCTTAACCTAGTAAGAATAAGTAAGAAAATAGGTGCAGCAACCTGAAGAAAATGAAACTCAGTAGGGGCAATTTCAAATCCTTTAGAGGTTAATCTTCCATGACTAACATCTCCATCAAGAGTAATCCAACTATAAAGCATAGTAAAAAAGAAAATACCTCCAATAAAAATCCATAGAACCCACCACTTTTTGTCTTGATTTGAAGCAATAAAGGTTCCAATTGTTTGAATACTATCGTTAGCTATAGCAGCATAAGCAGCAAACAAAAAACCAGCCCACATAGCGAGATGTGGATAAGGAGTAATAAACATTACTAAAATAAAGGAAATACAAATAAATGTTAAAAATGAATGCTCACTCTTTGGAAACCAAACTACATCAGGATACCCAAAAGCTCGAAAAATTTTTTTCATGTAATTATACTTTTATTTTTTAAGTAAATAGGGTCTAAAGTTAACAATTATATGTATTAAAAAACTATTAAAAAAATATTAAAAAAATAAAAAAGAGTTTATTATTTTTAAAACTTAACAAATTTAATTTTACATACTTATTTTAATATATATTTAAGTTTAATCGTATGTTAATTAAAAGTTAATTTAACTCAAATGAAAATATTAATTGTAGATGATGAATTAGATATTTTAGAATTCTTATCATATGCATTAAGAAAAGAAGGATTTACCGTTATTACTGCAAATAATGGAGGTCAAGGGCTAATTCTTGCAAAAAAACATAAGCCCAACCTAATTATTCTTGATGTTATGATGCCAGAAAAAGATGGTTTTGAAGTATGCAAAGAAATTAGAGAAATAAAAGAATTAGATAATAGTATAGTCACATTTCTTTCTGCAAGATCTGAGGATTATTCAGAAAGTGCAGGATATACTGCTGGAGCAGATGACTATATTTTTAAACCAATTAATCCAAAATTATTAATTTCCAGAGTTAATTTTTTGTTAAAAAGTAAAATTAAACAAGATGTAATAAATATTGGTGATATATATCTGGATCTAGTTCATAAAAAACTATTTTATAATGGAAAAAATATTATTCTCAGAAACGATGAATTTAATTTATTACATTTATTAATGTCAATTCCAGGAAAAATCTTTTCAGATGAAGATATTATTTATAAATTGTGGAGGGAAGAACCAAGAGACAGTAAGTTTATTAATATGAATATTAAACGAATAAAAGAAAAATTAAAAAATAAACATATTAAAACAATTAAAGGAATTGGATATAAATTTGATTTATAATGAAATTAAATACACCTGCTAAATTTACATTTTTCATTTGTTTAATAACATCACTATTAATCTGCATTTTCTTTATTGTTAACACTTATTTTAACGATTACTTATTGGCCTTTATCTTATTAATATTTTTTATGTTTTTATTATATTTTATTTTAAAAAAACAGTTTTATGAAAAAATCCAAATTATTTACAAAAACATATATAAGTTTAAAGGGACGTCTAATATTTCTGATTTAAATCTGGAAAATGCTGATATAGAGGCGGAAGATTGGGCTAACCAAAAAGAAGAAGAACTTTTAGAAATGAAAAAAAATGAGAATTTCAGAAGAGAGTTTATTGGAAATGTATCTCATGAGTTAAAGACTCCAATATTTAATATTCAAGGATATATTCAAACGTTAATTGATGGAGGTTTAAAAGATGAAAATATTAATTTAAAATATCTAAAAAGAGCAAATGTAAGTGTTGAAAGAATGATAAATATTGTTGATGATTTGGAAGTCATTTCAAGACTAGAGACAGAAGTTGACGAATTGGATTATGAGAATTTTAATATTTGTAACCTTATTAATGAAGTTTTTGATCAATTAGAAATGAAATCAAATTTAAGAAATATCTCATTAGTACTTAATAATAATTCTAATTCTGAAATTATTTATGCTGATAGAAATAAAATCCAGCAAGTATTTATGAATCTGATTAGTAATTCTATTAAATATGGAAAAGAAAATGGGAAAACTGATGTCAGGCTTTTTGATATGTCTGATAAAATGTTGATAGAAGTTTCTGATGATGGTATCGGAATTAGTGAAGAAGCTCTTGAAAGATTATTTGAAAGATTTTATAGAGTAGATAAAAATAGATCAAGAGAAATTGGGGGAACTGGTTTAGGATTAGCAATTGTTAAGCATATAATCGAAGCTCATCAACAAACTATAAATGTGAGAAGCACTCAAGATATAGGATCAACATTTTCCTTTATTTTAGAAAAGGCAAAAAATTAATCTATCTTTATTTTAAATTATAAGATAATTTTATAAAAAATTCTCTTCCTGGGTCATAACTGCTATAGATTTCATCAATTGCTTTAAATGAATCAGTAAGCATTTCTTTTCTTGAATTCAAAATATTTTTAGCACCTAAATTAACTTTTATCTGGTTCTTATTTCCAAACTTTTTACTTAAATTAAGATTTAAACTGTGAAAAGGTGAAGAATATATATCTGGTTCTCTGTTTATAGAAACAACTGATAATGTTTTACCTTGAACATTATAATACATTCCACATTGCAAATAATTTTCATTGTTTGTATAACTCAGACCAACATTAACTAAATACGGAGCTTGACCCTGCATAACTCTATAGTATTCTGAATTATCTTGAATTCCTAAAAGATTAAAAAATCTTTCCTGAAAATCAGTATTATCATTTAGACTTTCACCATCTCTTAAATTATCAAGTTTTGATGATAATTCATCTCCAAATATGTAAGTTCTAGAAGAAATAAAAGAGGTGTTAAAATTTAAATTAAAAGAATTAACAAGATCAGAAATAAATTTAATTTCTGATTTAAACTCAAATTCTATTCCCTTTATGTTAGAAGATTCAGCATTTACTGGTTGTATGTTGTCTTCATCAGACTTAAATTTAGCTAACTCTATTGCATTCTTCAAATCTTTATAAAATAAACTAATAGTAGCAGAGTTTGTTTTTTCACCATATATTTCATATCGAAAATCAAAATTATTTATATCTGTTGGAACTAGATTTATATTACCATTAAATGTAGTTCCAGTGATTGCATCATAAATTTGAGCTAAAGATTTTTCTTTGAAAGATGGTCTTGCAGTTGTTTTAAAAATTGCTGTTCTAAATTTTTGTTGCTTACTTAGTTCATAAATTAAATTAAAATTAGGATAAAAGCCTAAATCATCAATAACCCTTACATTATTATACACCTCATTCTCTTGATTCTCACCAGTATAATACTGATTATAATACTCAACTCGCAAGCCTAATATTGATTTAAATTTTGAAGAAATAAAAAATTCCTCAGAAAAGTATGGAGCAACTGTTAATTGGATACCATTAT
>CACHFI010000003.1 GCA_902579065.1 uncultured Bacteroidota bacterium | reverse complement strand
AATAAGATATATTATAATACTTGATTTTTTAGCGTGCGCAATAGTTCTATCAATTCCTAAATTTTCAATTGTATCATCAGTTTTTCTTATTCCAGCTGTATCAATAAATCTAAAATTATATCCTTTAATAATAATTTCATCTTCTATTGAATCTCTTGTAGTTCCTGCAATATTAGAAACAATAGCTTTATCTTCATTAAGTAATGTGTTTAACAAGGTTGATTTTCCGACATTTGGTGGTCCTACTATAGTAACAGGTATTCCATTTTTGATAACATTACCTATTTTAAATGAATTGATTAAGGTTGATATTTCATTTTGTAATACATATAATAAATTATTTAATTGACTTCTATCAGCAAATTCGACATCTTCTTCAGAAAAATCAAGTTCAAGTTCAATAAGAGATGCAAAATCAATTAGTTTTTTTCTAAGTTGTTGTAATTTTTTTGAAAATCCTCCCCTTAAATGCTGTATTGCTGTTTTGTGTGCCGCTTCACTTTCCGATTCAATAAGATCAGCAATTGATTCAGCTTGTGAAAGATCAAGTTTTCCATTTTTGAAAGCACGCATTGTATATTCTCCTGGGTTGGCTAATCTTATGCCAGAATTTATCAAGATTTCTAGTATTTTATTTTGAATATATTTAGAACCATGACATGAAATTTCAACTGTTTCTTCTCCAGTAAAAGATTGATTTTTATGAAAAAGGGTGATGACTACCTCGTCAATAATATTGTCACCATGAATAATATTTCCAAAATGAACAGTATGGCTTTTTTGTTCTTGTAAATTTTTACTAAAAATTTTGTCTACAATCTTTATTGATTTATTTCCAGATACTCTAATTAGAGCAATAGCACTAATACCACCTCCTGTAGCCAAGGCACATATTGTATCATCATGATTAAAATTATTCATAATGCAAAAATATTTAAATTCCTTTGTTACTCTGCATATTGTTCTAATTTTGCAATAAATTAAAAAAATTAAAGATGAGTGTATTAGTGAATAAATCTTCAAATGTTATTGTTCAAGGTTTTACTGGAAATGAAGGAACATTTCATTCTGAGCAAATGATAGAGTATGGTACAAATTTAGTAGGAGGGGTAACTCCTGGAAAAGGAGGGACTATGCATCTTGGAAAACCAGTTTTTAATACAGTTGAAGATGCAGTTAAAAATGTTGATGCAAATACTTCTTTAATTTTTGTTCCTCCACCATTTGCAGCAGATGCTATAATGGAAGCAGCAGATGCAGGTATCAATGTAATTATTTGTATTACAGAAGGTATTCCTACAAAAGATATGATAACAGTAAAAAAATATTTAGAGGACAAATCATGTACACTTGTAGGACCCAATTGCCCAGGTGTTATTACTCCTGGAGAAGCTAAGTGTGGAATTATGCCAGGTTTTGTTTTCAAGAAAGGAAGAATAGGTGTAGTTTCAAAATCTGGAACTTTAACTTATGAGGCTGCTGATCAAGTTGTTAAAGCAGGCCTTGGAATATCTACTGCCATAGGAATTGGGGGTGATCCAATAATTGGAACTACCACCAAAGATGCAGTTGAGTTATTTATGAATGATGACGAAACAGATGGAATAATTATGATTGGAGAAATAGGGGGTCAATTAGAAGCGGATGCTGCAAGATGGATTAAGGATAATGGAACTAAACCGGTAGTAGGTTTTATAGCTGGTAAAACAGCTCCTGCTGGAAGGACAATGGGTCATGCTGGTGCTATTGTTGGAGGAAAAGATGATACAGCCGACGCTAAAATGCAAATTTTAAGAGAATGTGGTATTTCAGTAGCAGAATCCCCTGCAAATATTGGTAGCTTAATGGCACAACTAATTTCATAAAACTATATTTCATATTTTTATAACTATAAAACTTACTAAATGAATCTTTTAAAAGGAAAAAACGTAATAATAACTGGTGGTTCTAGAGGAATTGGTAGAGGAATAGCTGAAAAATTTGCGGAGCAAGGTGCGAATATTGCTTTTACCTGTATTAATATGTCTGATGCATCTCTAGAATTAGCTAAAAATTTAGAAAAAATTGGTGTAAAAGCTAAAGCATATGAATCAAATGCAGCTGATTTTGATGCTGCCATAAAATTAGCTGAAGATGTATTAAATGATTTTGGTAGTATTGATGTATTAGTAAATAATGCCGGCATAACTAAAGATAATTTACTTATGAGAATGAGTGAAGAAGATTTTAATGATGTCATGAAAATAAATATGAATTCTGTTTTTAACAATACAAAAGCTGTTTTAAGACAAATGCTTAAGCAAAGAAGTGGTTCAATTATAAATCTTAGTTCAGTTGTTGGTGTTAAAGGAAATGCAGGACAGTCAAATTATTCTTCATCTAAAGCTGGTATTATTGGTTTTACAAAGTCTGTTGCTCTTGAACTTGGCTCAAGAAATATTAGGTGTAATGCTATTGCTCCTGGTTTTATTGAAACAGAGATGACAAAAGCTCTGAGTAATGATCAAGTTAATGATTGGGCAGAAAGTATACCTTTGAAAAGAACAGGTCAAGTTGAAGATATTGCAAATACATCGTTGTTTTTAGCCTCAGATATGTCTTCTTATATTACAGGACAAGTGATTAATGTTTGCGGTGGTATGCTAACATAGTCATATGTTAAGTAGTATTATTTTTTCAAATAATTTATTTTTTCTTTGCTTGTTAGTTGGATTATTTTTAACGCTAGCACTCTATCATAGTCAAAGAAGCTTGTTAAAATCACAAACTTTATATTTACTTTCATTAATAAGATTTGTTTCAATAACGTTTCTATGTTTTCTTTTACTAGATCCTATCGTAAAATCAATAAATAAACTAAAAGAAGAACCTATAGTTGTTATTTTACAAGATGAATCTAGCTCAATAAAAGAAAATTTAAGAGATGAATTAATTCAGTTTTCAAATAATATCAAAGGATATGATATTTTTAGGTATAATTTTTCTGACAAGTTATACGATGGTTTAACAAATATAAATGATGGGTATACAACCAATTATTCAAAGGCCCTAACTCAAATAGAATCAATTTTTTCAAATAGAAACCTTTCTTCTATTGTAGTTGTAAGTGATGGTTTAAATAATACGGGTGCTAACCCATTATACTCTAATAATCTTGATATACCAGTTCATACTTTATGTCTTGGAGATACAAGTATTTATAGTGATAATTTAATTTCTGAAGTAAAACACAACGAATTAGTTTTCTTAGGAAACAGTTTTCAAACTGAAATTTTAATTCAATCAACTAAATATAAAGGGAAAAAAGTTAATTTAACTATTGAAAATAAAGGTGAAAAGGTATTTGAAAAAAAATTAAATGTTACTTCAAATGATCAATTTTTTAAGATTGCTGCTGAAATTATAACTTCGGAAATAGGTCTTCAATTATACACTGCAAAAATTGAATCATTAGATGGAGAAAGGAACAAAAAAAATAATATATATAGGTTTTATGTTGATGTTATAAATACAAAATATAATATATTATTAGTTCATGATGATTCACACCCTGATCTGGGTACTTTTGTTAATGTGATAAATAGAAATAAAGATTATAATTTAGACGTTGTTAAATCTATAGATTTTGATAACAATCTTGAGTCGTATAATCTGATAGTACTTCATTCAATCTCTAGTGAAAATATAGATTTTGTTGAAAAAATAAAACAAAAAAATAATTTACCAATTCTACTTTTTTGTAAACAAGACTTTAGCCGTTATTCAGAGTTAATTCCAAATGCAGATTTTAAAATAAAATCTACAAATAGTCAAGTTTTTCCATCTACAAAAAAAGATTTTTTAAAATTTAAAATATCAAATGATCTATCTGATTTTATAGATAATTCACCTCCAATAACATCTCCTTTTGGTATATATAATATTTCTTCTTCTATAGATGTTTTTGTTAATCAAAGGATAGGTAATTCTATTTCAAATAATCCAGTATGTTTTTTTGATGAATTTAATGGTCAAAAAATAGGTGTTATTGTTGGTGAAGGTTTTTGGAGATGGAAATTACAAGATTATAAAATCAACGAAAATGATAATTTGTTTAGTGAGTTTTATAATAAGATTACTCAATATTTGCTAGTAAGAGAAGATAGGTCAAAATTTAGATTGTTTTATGATAAAGAGTTAAATGAAAATGAAGATTTGATTTTTGAGGCTCAAGTATATAACGATAGTTATGAGTTAGAAAACAAAGAGGATATTCGACTTGTTCTAACTAATTCTAACAATAAAGAATTTGAATATTTATTCGATAGAGTAAGTGATAAATATATTTTAAATGTTGGAAGCTTAGATCCTGATAATTATACAGTTTTCGCAAAAGTTGAAAAAAGAAATTATGAAAAGTTTGGGAATTTAAGTATAAAAACAGTGCAAATAGAGAATCTGTCAAGTGTTGCAGATCATGAGTTTTTGTATAATTTAAGTGAAACTAGTGGGGGTAAATCATTTACACTCTCAAATATAAATGAACTGAAGGATTATATAAATTTTCAAAAAGATAAAAGTACTATAACCACTAGCGAGGATATATTAAAACAGTTAATTGATTATGAGTTGATTTTATTAATTTTGTTGCTATTAATCTCTTTTGAATGGTTTATACGAAAATATAATGGCCTAACTTAGTTCTATGAAATTCAATCAAATATATATTATAATAATAGCAATTTTTCTTTCATCTTGCACTACTTCTTCAGTTTTGGTTTCAATACAACAACCTGCTGATATTACTATTCCTCAAGAAATAAAAAATGTTGTAGTTGCTAATAGATCTGTTCCTACAAAGAAAAATCTTGCAGGAAATATCCTTGAAGGTTTAGTTACAGGAGAAGGAATCGGTACTGATAAAATGGGATCTAAGTATTGTGTAGAGGGGTTAGTTTCAATTTTAGAAAATTCCGATAGATATGAAACAAAAAATATAGGTGATTTAGAGCTCAAAGGAACCGGTACTTCATCATTTCCACCTCCACTGAAATGGAAAAAAGTAAATAAAATATGCAAAACATATAATGCTGATGCTTTAATTGTACTTGAAACATTTGATTCTGATTCAAGAATACTTTTTGGAAAACCAACTCGAAGAACAGTAAAAAGAAATGGAAAGAAAATAGCAGAAATGAGGCATAAGGCTATTTTAGAAATGAAAATAGTCTCCGGATGGAGAATTTATGATAATTCAAAACAAATTATTATTGATGAGAATAAATTTACTGAATTAAAAGAGTTTTCAGCTTTTGGAAGTTCAAATAAAGAAGCAGAGAGCAAATTACCTTACAGAGGTTCTGCTTTAAAAGAATCTGGGGATTTTGCTGGCTTTCAATATGGAAAGAGAATTTCTCCTATTTGGATACAGGCAAGAAGAGTTTTTTATTCTGGTAAAGAAGAAAAGTTGAAAAAGGCATCTAAAAATGTAAAATCAAATCAGTGGGACGATGCAATTAATATTTGGAAAGATATGGCTAATATAAATGATAAGAAAATTGCATCAAAAGCTGCGTATAATATGGCTTTAGCCTCTGAAATTAAAGGATATTTAGATGCCGCGATTGATTGGGCAAAAAAAAGCAAAAGCGTTAGGAGATAAACGAGCTAACTCGTATATTAGCATTTTAAATAAAAGAAAACAAGATCAGATTAAATTAAATAAACAATTAAATAATTAAAATATGGAAAATCAGGGATTGCCAAGAGCATTAGTAATGGGGATAGCAGGTTTAATTTTTATAGTTCTTTTTGGATCAAGTATGTTTGTGACAATTGAACCAGGTGAAAAAGGAGTTTTGTTCAAAAAATTCGGTGGAGGTCTTGACAAAGAAACTGTTTATCCACAAGGATTTCACATTATTGCCCCTTGGAACACTATGCATGTATATGACGTTAAGTTTAAGGACACTTTTGAAAAGATGGAAGTTCTATCTAAAAATGGTTTGTCTATTAAAATTGATTTATCTTTTAGGTATCAACCTGTTTCAGATCAAATTGGTTATCTACATGATGAAGTTGGAAAAGATTATCTTGAAAAGATTATAAAACCTGAAATTAGATCAGTAACAAGAGAAGTGATTGGAAATTACCTACCTGAAGAATTATACTCAACAAAGAGGGAAGCAATTGAGGATGAAATTTATGATAGTACAAAGAAAAAAATAGAATCTAAATACTTAATGCTTGATGCTATTTTGATTAGAGATGTTACACTTCCTCAAACTCTAAGAGCGGCTATTGAACAAAAGCTAAAGCAAGAACAAGAAGCACTTGAGTATGAGTTTAAAATTGATAAAGCTCAAAAAGAAGCTGAGAGAAAAGAGATTGAAGCAAAGGGGATAGCAGAATTTCAAAAGATTGTTACTAGAACAATTACTCCTCAACTATTAAAATGGAAAGGTATTGAGGCTACTCAAGAGATCTCAAAATCTCCTAATACAAAAGTTGTTGTAATAGGAAATAATGATGGTGAATTGCCAATTATCTTAGGAGGAGACAATAATTAAAATTAGATAACGTTTAATAATTTCAATAAAAAAGATAAAACATGAAAAATATATTATTAATGATCTTAGTTGTATCAATTCCTTTTATGTCCAGTGCACAGAAAAGATCTAAAAAGAGTAGTAATGCTAAAATGGGTGAGTTTGTTAAAAAATCACCTTCTGAATATGAATATATGATTATTGAAGGAGTTCAATCAATTATGTCTGATGAAGAGAAGATGATGGGCCAAGATGAGCTTGCTGCTAGAGATGGCGCAAGAGGGGATATTAAAATGAAAGGAATGATAAAAAGCTCTTACAAGCATTTTGTTCGTTTTGATACTGGAAAAATTACACCCGAGCAAGTAGAGTTAAATAAACTTGCTAGGTCATGTTCTCATATGTCGGATGCCTTATATCAAGCCTCAAAGCTTGGCTGGGAGTTTATAAATGCAAGTCATGTAAATACAGATGAATATGTAACTCATTATTATTATATGAAAAGAAAACGAGATAAATAAATTTTTTATCATTAAAAAAAACCTACTTAATTGAGTAGGTTTTTTTATTTAATTTGTTTTCCTTCAAGAAATATTTTATCTATTAGGTTTTCTCCAAAAGAGTAATGTAAATACTGATATGAAGGGATTGGTTTTGTTATAAAGAAATTAGCTTTTTTTCCAACAGAAATTGTTCCTAATTCATTTTCATATTCCATTGCATATGCACCATTAATTGTTGTTGCATTTATTACTTGCTCGGCATTTAGCTTTAATTTAATACTTCCAAGTGAGGATACAAAATTCATATTTCCACTTGGTGATGATCCTGGGTTATAATCACTTGCTAGATTAAAAGGTATGTTTCTTTTAATAAATTCTTTTGCAGGACTATATGGAATTCCAAGAAAAAATGAACATGAAGGAAGTAAAGTTGCTATACAAGAAGAATCCTTAAATGCTAGAAAATCTTCTTCATTCATTATTTCTAAATGATCAACAGATATACATTTGTTTTCTATACTTGCTTTTACACCCCCAATACTGTTAAATTGATTAACATGAGTTTTTCCTTTTAATCCAATTTTTTGACCTGCTTCTAGGATTTTTATAGTGTCTTCAACATTGAAGTATCCTTTTTCACAAAATACATCGATGTAATCAGCTAAGTTTTCAGATTTAATAGCTGGTAACATTTTATTTATAATTAAATCAATGTATTCGCTCTTTTTTTCTCTATAATCAATTGGCAATGCATGTGCGCCCAAAAATGTTGATTTTATGGATACAGGTGAATTTTCCTTTAGTTTTTTAATAACTCTTAATATTTTTAGCTCCGATTCTAAATTAAGACCGTATCCACTTTTTATTTCAATAGCTCCAGTTCCTTGAAGTATTAGATTGTTTAATCTTTCAAGAGATTTTTCATATAACAAATCTTCATTAATTTCTGCAATTTTTAATGCTGAATTTAATATACCACCTCCTTTTTCTGCTATCTCTTGGTAACTTAATCCATTTAATCTGTCGTTAAATTCATTTTCTCTTGATTCAGCATAAACTAAATGAGTATGACTGTCACAATAAGAAGGAAATAGAATGCCTTCTTCAGCATCAATGATTTTAGTTTGATTCCAATCATCAATTCCTTTCCAATCATCCATATCACCATAATCAGTAATTAATCCATCTTCAATTTCAATAAAGGCATTAGAAATAGTATTTAGATGATTCATATCATTACCAGCTCTAAATTTGATCATATTATCATCATTTTGAACTAGTTTTGATATGTTTTTAATAACTGTTTTCATATAACACAAAATTACAAAATTAAGCCAATACATTATTGCTATATTTGTCACACATGGCTAGTACTTTTGGAAAAATATTTAAAATTACATCCTTTGGTGAATCCCATGGAAAAGCAATTGGTGGAGTTATTGATGGATGTCCTGCTGGTATTAAGATTGATATCTCTGAAATTCAAAAACAATTAAATAGAAGAAGACCAGGACAATCGCAAATTACATCACAGAGACAGGAATCTGATAAAGTTGAATTTTTATCAGGAATTATGGATGATATTACTTTAGGAACTCCAATTGGTTTTATTATAAATAACAATGATGCTAAATCTAGTGATTATGAATCAACTAAATCTATTTATCGTCCATCTCACGCAGATTTTGTATATGAGAAAAAATATGGCTTAAGAGATCATAGGGGTGGAGGTAGATCTTCTGCTAGAGAAACTGCTGTAAGAGTTGTTGCAGGTTCAATTGCTAATCAAATTATTTCAAAGCAAGGAATTTCAATCAAAGCATTTGTTTCAAAAGTAAAATCTTTAGAAATCACTAAAAATTATTTTGAATATAATTTAGATAAAATTGATAATAGTATTGTTAGATGTCCTGATAAGGATATTTCTAAAAAAATGATTTCCTTGATTAAGGATGCTAAAGACAATGGGGATACCTTAGGAGGAGAAATTACATGTGTTGCTGAAAATGTTCCTATTGGCTTAGGTGAGCCAGTATTTGATAAGTTAGATGCTGATTTAGCAAAGGCAATGTTATCAATTAATGCTGTAAAAGGTATTTTCATTGGCAATAATAAAACAGAGGCATTTGGTAGTGAATCTAATGATGTTCTACAAAATTTAGATGGAAAAACTAAAACAAATAATTCAGGTGGTATTGTAGGTGGGATTTCAAATGGTAATGATATTTTTTTTAATGTTTCATTTAAACCTGTTTCTACTTTAATGCAAGTTCAAGATACTATAAATGACCAAGGAAAAAAGACATCTATTAATCCAAAAGGAAGACATGATCCATGTGTACTTCCTCGTGCTGTTCCAATAGTAGAGGCAATGACAGCAATAGTTCTTTTGGATCATTTTTTGATAAATAAAACGAATAAAATATTATGAGAAATTTAGCATTACATTGGAAAATTATAATCGGTATGTTCTTTGGAATTGTTTATGGGATTTTTGCAAATAATATGGGTTATAACAATTTTACTACAGATTGGATTAAACCATGGGGAATAATATTTGTTAATCTGTTAAAACTTATTGCAGTTCCACTTGTTTTTGCATCTTTAATCAAAGGAGTTGCTTCTTTATCTGATATTTCTCGTTTGTCAAAGATTGGATCAAGAACAGTTATGCTATATCTTTTCTCTACAGTTATTTCTGTTACAATTGGTTTGTTTTTTGTTAATACAATCAAGCCTGGAGATAGTTTTTCTGAAGAGAAAAAAATTGAATTGAGAGAAAAATATTCTTCAAAAGCCGATTTAAAAATTAATGATGCTAATAATTTAAAAAATAATGGTCCATTACAATTTATTGTTGATATTGTTCCTGTAAATATTATTGGTTCTGCTTCTAAAAATAAAAATATGTTACAAATAATCTTCTTTGCAATTCTATTTGGTATTGCTATTATAGTTATCCCTGATGGTAAAACTGAATATGTTAGAGGTTTTTTTGATGGAGTTAATGAAATAATTCTATACATGGTTGATCTTATAATGAGGTTTGCCCCATATGGTGTATTCGCTTTATTAGCCTCTCTAGTTGTGGACTTTGGAGCTAGTATTGATCTTTTTCTAGCATTGGGTTATTATTCTTTAACAGTTTCTTTTGGCTTATTACTTATGATATTTGTAGTATATCCATTACTACTAAAATTGTTTACAAAAGTTAATTACTTTTCATTTTTCAAAGCAATATCTCCAGCCCAAATGCTTGCATTTTCAACTTCTTCTTCAGCTGCAACATTACCTGTTACTATGGATAGATGTGAAAATAATGTTGGAGTTTCAAAGGAAGTGTCATCCTTTGTATTGCCTTTGGGTGCAACGATTAATATGGATGGAACCTCACTATATCAAGCAGTCGCAGCAGTTTTTATAGCACAAGCTTTTGGATATGATTTAGATTTATCTGCTCAGCTAACTATTGTACTTACAGCAACTTTAGCATCTATAGGAGCAGCAGCAGTACCTGGTGCTGGAATGGTAATGTTGGTCATTGTATTAAGTTCTATTGGAATTGATCCTGAAGGAATTGCATTAATTTTTGCTGTTGATAGAATTTTGGATATGTTGAGAACTGTAGTTAATGTTACCGGAGATGCAACTGTTGCAACAATAGTTGCCTCTTCTGATAATCAATTAAATTTATCATCTTCTAAAAAATAAACAATGAGAATCTTACTGTTTTTAGTTTTGTTTTTATTTGGAGGAAGTATTTCATCACAAAATTGTAGCTTAAAGTCACTTAAGAAAAAACGTGCGTCTAAAAGAGTAGTTAATTTAATTAAAAATAAGGACTTTAATCAAGCAAAAAATATAATTAGAAGTTATAATGAACATCCTGTATTTAATGCATTAAAAGCTGAAATATTATGGTTAGAAGGTGATAATTCAAATGCAAAAAAAATAGCGAATGAAGTTCTTTATATCTGTGATGAAGGTTTTCCTGTAGTTTGTTATATACTTGCTGAAATTTCTTTTCAAGAAAAGGATTTTGTTAAATCATATGAATTTTTAAAAAATAGTATTCAATTAGGATTAGAAGGTCAATATTTAGAAAATGCTCTTGTTTTTTTGCCAAGAGTTAAAATTTTATCAGATATTATTAATAATCCAGTTGAATATAATCCAAAAATAATTTCAGGTATTTCTACAGAATATGATGAATATCTTCCTGCTATTTCACCTGATCAAGATTATATCCTATTTACAAGAAGATATTTAAAAAAAGGTATTGATATAATAACTCCAACATTTCAGGAGGAGTTCATGATTAGTAAACAAAATTCATTTGCTTTTGATGAAGGAAATCCTTTGCCAAAGCCATTTAATGTTGAGGATAATGAGGGAGGTGGAACTTTAAGTATAAATAATAATTTATTGTTTTTTACAAAATGTTCAAAAATATCAGGAAATTATAATAATTGTGATATTTATTTTTCAGAGAAAATTGATGGTGTATGGGGTGATATTGAATCATTAAGCGATAAAATTTGTCCTAAATATAGTTGGGAATCTCAACCTTCTTTATCATCTGACGGGAAGACACTTTTCTTTGCTAGTGATAGGGATGGGGGATATGGAGGTATTGATCTTTATAAAATAACAAAAAATTATCTTGGAGTCTGGGGAGAGCCTGTTAACCTAGGTCCAAATATTAATAGTCCAAATAATGAAAAATCTCCTTTTATACATCCGGATGGTAAAACTCTATATTTTGCATCAGATAATTTTCCTTCTTTAGGAGGTTATGATATATTTATTTCTAAAAAAGATTCATTAAATAAATGGCAAAAATCTAAAAATATAGGTTTCCCTATAAATACTTCATTTAATGAAATCTCATTATTTGTAACAACTGATGGTGAAAAAGCAATTTTTGCATCAAATAATTTAGAGGGTATAGGAGGTTGGGATATGTATTATTTTGATTTATATGACGATGTAAAGCCTGAGAGGGTATTATTTTTGAAAGGAGATATATATGATGAGCAAGGTGAAATAATAAATGATATAGAGATAGAAATTAAAAATCTTAAAACTCAAGAGATAAAAAAAATAAAGGTAAATGGTGGTAATTATGCTGCTGCTTTAACTTTATCACAATATGATGATGTTTTAATTACAATTAAGAAAAAGGGATACGCTTTTAATTCTCGATATATTAGTTGTAATGATACTTCATTTAATTCTCCTAAAAAATTAGATTTTGAAATTAAAAACATAGAGGAAGGAGAATCTTTTGTTTTAGATAATATTTATTTTGATTTAGATTCTTATTCTATTAATGAAATTACTAAAAAAATAGTTTTTGAATTTGCAGAGTATTTAAAATTGAATAGTGATTTAATTATATCAATTGATGGATATACAGATGATATTGGAGAAATAGACTATAATCTTAAACTATCTGAAAATAGAGCCTTAGCAGTTTATAATGAATTGATTAAAAATGGAATACCAGCTAGTAGATTAAGCTATAAAGGTTATGGAGAAAGTAAACCTAAAAACGCAAATCTTAATGATGAGCAGAGAAAAATAAATAGGAGGACTGAGTTTTTTGTGAAAAAGAAATAAATTATTTTTTTAGTTCTTTAATTCTAGCTTTTTTACCAGTTAAATCTCTAAGATAAAAAATACGAGCTCTTCTTACCTTTCCTTTTTTATTTAATTCTATTTTCTCGATAACAGGAGAATTTACAGGAAAAATTCTTTCAACTGCAATTCCGTTAGATATTTTTCTAATAGTAAATGTTTCTGTTGATCCAGATCCTCTTCTTTGCAAAACATCTCCTTTAAAAAATTGGATTCTTTCTTTGTTGCCTTCCTTAATTCTATAATAAACAGTTATATTGTCTCCAGATTTAAATTCTGGTAATTCAACTGATGGGAGAAGTTCTTCTGAAATTTCTTTGATAATATCCATGTTTATTTACTCTTAAAAAAATCGTTTGCAATATTAAGGATTATTTTTTAACTAATAAATAGATTCAGGTTAATATTTTAACTTAATAAATCCGGTCTAAGATTGTTAGTTCTTTCAATTGACTTTTCTTCTCTCCATCTTTCAATTTCTTTTTGATTTCCAGAAAGCAAAACTTCAGGTACTTTCCATCCATTAAAGTCTGATGGTCTAGTGTAAATAGGAGGGGGTAATAAATCATCTTGGAATGAATCGTTTAAAGCAGAAGTTTCATCTGATATTGCTCCGGGAATAAGCCTTACAATTGCGTCAGTCAAGATGCTAGCAGCTAATTCTCCTCCGGTTATCACATAATCTCCAATTGAAATTTCTTTAGTTATAAGATGTTCTCTAATTCTATGATCTATTCCCTTATAATGCCCACAGAGTAAAATAATATTTTGTTTTAATGATAGATTATTACAAATGCTTTGATTAAGCTTTTGTCCGTCTGGAGTAAGGTAAATGATTTCATCATAGGAGTTATTACTCTTTAGCTCTTCAATGCATTTGTAAATTGGTTGAATATTCATAACCATTCCAGCTCCACCACCAAATTGATAGTCGTCAACACTTTTTTGTTTGTTTTCAGAATAGTCTCTTAAATTGTGAATTTGAATATCAACAATATTGTTTTCTTGTGCTTTTTTTAAAATCGAAAAATCTAAAGAGCTATTAAAAAATTCTGGAAAAATTGTGATTATGTCTATTCTCATTATGCAAATTTAAAAAACTAATAATTTTTGTGATATTTATAATAAAAAAGTCGCATGACAAAATGTCAAAATATATTTTATTTAATTGTAAATCAGTATTTTATATATATTTATATAAACAAAAGATATATATATTATTTTGTATTAAATTTTTATAGTAATTTGGCATATATTATTGTAAGAATTTAGCTTAATTACTTAAATTTGTGGTATGAAAAATGAAATTAAAATCTTAGATCATGTCCAAATTTCTCAGAAAATTTTAAGGCTATCTTGGGAGATTTATGAAAATAATTTTGATGATGAGAATATTTTTTTAGTTGGAATTGGTGACAAGGGTCATTTAATTGCAAATATTGTAAATGATAATCTTAGAAAAATTTCAAATTTAAAACCTAATGTTTCTAAAATTTCTTTCAATAGAGAAAAACCATACGATGAGATATCTTTATCTATCTCATGTAATGAATATAAAGATAAATCAGTTGTACTTATTGATGACGTATTATATTCTGGAAGAACTTTAATGTACTGTAGTAAAGCATTTTTAAATACTCCAGTTAAAAAAATGTCAGTATTGGTTTTAGTGGATAGAAATCATAATACTTACCCTATAAAAGCTAATTATGTTGGCTTATCATTATCTACAACACTAAAAGAATATATTAGAGTAGATCTAACCAGTAATGATAAGGGAGTTTATCTTTCTTAATATTTCTTCTTTTTTTAAATCATTACATTCAACCGTTATCGTACTTTTTCTATAATATTTATCTCTTTCAGCTAATAAATTATCTATAAAAGATTTAAGTTTCTCATTTTTAATATGTGCTAATTTTGGTCTATCCTCATTATTTGATTTTAATCTCTCATAAAGAATTTCAGATGAATATTTTAAATATATTGAAATACCATTTTCGTTTATATATTTTACTATGTCATTATTACAAAATAACCCTCCTCCGGTAGAAATAATTTGATTTTTTGTTTTACTTAAAGTAGTGATCAGTTTAAATTCTTCTTTTCTAAAAATTTTTTCATCTTTATTATTAAATATTTCTTTTATTGACATTGAATTTTGTTTTTCTATAATCCTATCTGTATCCAAGTGATTTAAATTAAGTTTTTTGGAAAGACTTTTTCCAATACTACTTTTTCCTGATCCCATAAAACCTACTAGAAAAATATTTTTCATATATACATTAAAAATCATCTCAAATATAAATCAATATTTTTTTAATAATTATTTGATTTAATCTTTAAATATTTAATTAAAAGGATGTTTTATAGAAAAGAAAAGTAATATATTTGCAGCCGATTTATTTGACCTGGTAGCTCAGTTGGTAGAGCATCTCCCTTTTAAGGAGAGGGTCCTGGGTTCGAGCCCCAGCCAGGTCACATAAACAAAATCCCGCTTAATGCGGGATTCTTTTTTATTTTTGTTCTATTGCCCAGGTGCTGAAATTGGTAGACAGGCATGATTGAGGGTCATGTGTTCTAAGAACGTGCGGGTTCGACTCCCGCTCTGGGCACTTTTAACCTCCAACTCTTTTAAATTTATAACCATCTTTTTCAAGCAAATCCATTATTTTTTCTCTCACATTTCCTTGGATAATTATTTCATTATTTTTAACACTACCTCCAACACCGCAGTGAGTTTTTAATTTTTTTGCTAAATTTTTAAGCTCCTCTTTTGAGCCAATAAAATTTTTAATAATAACTGCTGTTTTTCCTGCTCTATGCTTATCTATCCATACTTCAAGATTTTGTTGTTTTGGTTCAATTATTTTTTCATTAATTTCTTCAAAATCTTCTGCAATAAAATCAGGATTTGTTGAATAAAAATTTAATTTTTTTCTCTTATTTTTCATCAGGAATAAATACTTTAAAGTTTTTGTTTTTTGTCTCAACTAAGATTTTATTTGATAGGTTTTTAACCTCTCCATCAAGATGTACCAATGGGAAATCTGTCTCAATAAGCATATTTTTAGTTCTAATAATTTTTACATTTTTGTTTAGGTGAGTTTTTCCTCTCAAAACATCAGCTACAAAAAATGGAATTTTCCAGTTAGGAAATTTTTTAATTATTATAAAATCTAATAATCCATCATCAACAATTGCATTGGGAGCAATTCTCGCATCATTTCCATACTGACTTGCATTAGCAAAAACTATAGCATATGCCTCAAACTCTTCCATGAAATTATCATATTTGATTTTATATTTTTTTGCTTTGTATGAAAGTTCTTTTAGCGTTAGTTTAATATAGGAAAAGAAACCTCTTTTCTTAGTTGATGCGAAAAGATTAGCAATGTGTGCATCAAAACCAATTCCAGAAACATTAATAAAATTTAAATTATTTGCTAAACAGCTGTCTATAAATTTAATTTTGTTGTGATGTAGTTGTAAAAGAGCTTCATCAATCTTTCTTTTTACATTGAAATGATAAGCAAATCCATTTCCAGATCCACATGGAATTACTGCTAGCGATGTTTCACTTCCAATTAATCCTATACCACATTCACTTGCAGTTCCATCTCCACCAATTGCAACAACTAGATCATAATTGTTTTTGGCAGCTTTTTTTGAAATTTCAGTAGCATGATTAGGCCCAGATGTATACTCAATATCATAATTAAATTGATTCTTATCAATATTTTTTAAAATACTGTTTTCAATATTAGATTGCTTTCCTGTTCCAGCAATAGGGTTAATTATAAATTTAGTTTTCAATTTTATATTCAAGTTAGAAAATAGAAAATATTTCTAATCTTTAGATTAAAAATGTTGTACAAAGTAAAGAATTATTCAATACTTTTGATGATATATTATTTGTTGATGAAATTTAACAGAAAAAAATTTGATGAAAAAACTCTTATTAAATTATATAAGGGGCTTTTAAAACCAAGAATGGTAGAGGAGAAGATGCTTATTCTCCTTCGTCAAGGAAAAATTTCAAAATGGTTTTCTGGTATTGGTCAAGAAGCAATTTCTGTTGGTTCTACAATGGCTTTGGATCAAGATGAATATATTTTGCCAATGCATAGAAATCTAGGAGTATTTACTTCAAAAGATGTTCCTTTAAATCGTCTGTTTTCTCAATTTCAAGGAAAATTAAATGGTTTTACAAAGGGAAGGGACAGATCTTTTCATTTTGGTTCAAAAGAACATCATATTGTTGGGATGATATCGCATCTTGGTCCACAAATGGGAGTGGCTGATGGAATTGCACTAGCCAACAAATTAAAGAAAAATAACAAGCTTACTGTAGTTTTTACTGGAGATGGAGGAACAAGTGAAGGAGATTTTCATGAAGCATTAAATATTGCATCCGTATGGGATTTACCTGTAATTTTTATTATTGAAAATAATGGTTACGGTTTGTCTACCCCAAATTCAGAGCAATATAATTGTAAAAGTTTTGCAGATAAAGGAATAGGATATGGGATAGATGCTTATACAATTGATGGTAATAATATCCTTGAGGTTTATAATTCTGTAAAAGAAATAAAGAAAGATATTATTAAAACACCAAAGCCAGTAATCTTAGAATGTTTGACATTTAGAATGAGAGGACATGAGGAAGCTTCTGGAACAAAATATGTTCCTGATGATCTTATGAAAAAATGGGCAGAGATGGATCCAATTTCTAATTATGAGAATTTTTTAATTGAATCTAATATATTAAGTTTTGAAGAAATTACTTTTATTAAATCTGAAATTAAAGAAGAAATAAATACATCATGGCAAGAAGCTGAAAATGAGTCAAAAACTGTTTCAGTATCCAATAATGAAGTAGTTGATGTTTATATGCCATATAAACACCATGAAGAGAAGTTTGATGAACAAAAGAGTAGTAAAAGGCTTGTAGACGCAATTTCAGACGGTCTAAGGCAAAGTTTAGAGATTCATGACAATTTAGTTATTATGGGTCAAGATATTGCTGAATATGGCGGTGTTTTTAAAATTACAGATGGTTTCGTTGAAAAATTTGGTAAATCTAGAATAAGAAATACGCCAATATGTGAATCTGCAATTGTAAGTTCAGCTTACGGTCTTTCAATTAATGGCTATAAATCAATTGTTGAAATGCAATTTGCAGATTTTGTTAGTACTGGATTTAATCCAATTGTTAATCTTTTAGCAAAATCTTATTATAGATGGAATGAAAATGCAGATGTAGTTATTAGAATGCCAACAGGAGCTGGAGTTGGAGCTGGTCCATTTCATTCTCAGTCTAATGAAGCATGGTTTACTCATACTCCAGGATTAAAAATTGTTTATCCAGCATTTCCTTATGATGCAAAAGGTTTATTAATCTCTTCAATTAATGATCCAAATCCAGTAATGTTTTTTGAGCATAAGGCATTATATAGAAGTGTTTCACAAGATATTCCAGATAATACTTATACTATTGAGTTGGGAAAAGGAAAGATTGTTAATGAAGGAAATGATTTGACTATAGTAACATACGGAATGGGAGTTCATTGGGCACAAGATCTTTTAAATGAGGTTAAATGTTCAATTGAAATCATAGATCTAAGAACATTAGTTCCATTAGATAAAGAAATTATTTTCAATTCTGTTAGAAAAACAGGAAAAGCAATTGTTTTGCATGAGGATTGTATGACTGGTGGATATGGAGCAGATATCTCATCTTTAATTTCTGAAACTTGCTTTGAATTTTTGGATGCTCCAGTACTAAGATGCTCAAGCCTTGATACTCCTGTTCCTTTTTCTAATAATTTAGAGGATAATTTTTTAGCCAAATCAAGATTAAAGAAAAAGGTTCTTGAATTAAGTTTATATTAATTATATAATATTTTACAATATGTCTATAAAAGTTTTTTTAAGTGATGTTGATGGGGTTCTAACTGATGGAGGTATGTATTATACTGAATCCGGAGATGAATTCAAAAAGTTTAATTGTTATGATGGCATGGGAATGAAATTATTACAACAAAGGGGATATAAAGTGGGTATTTTAACTTCTGAAGATAGAAAAATAAACAGAAACAGAGCAGATAAATTAAATCTTGATTATCAATTTCATGGAATTAAAAACAAATTAGATTTTATAGTTGAATTTTGTGATAAAGAAAATATTGATCTTTCTGAAATAGCATACATTGGTGATGATATTAATTGCTTTGATCTATTATCAAAGGTTGGAACTGCAGCATGTCCAAAAAATGCAATTCAAAAAATCAAATCAATTCCTAATATAATTCAACTTAACTCCGAGGGAGGTAACGGTGCATTCAGAGAATTTGCAGAACTTTATTTAATGTAATTGTGAGATTACTTATAGTTGACAATTATGATTCATTTACTTATAATTTGTATCATTATGCAAATCAGTTCATAAAAGATATAGAAGTCAAAAAAAATGACGAGGTTGATATTTCAAAAATTAATGATTTTGATAAAATAATCTTATCACCTGGACCAGGCCTTCCAAATGAACACAAAAATCTATTTAAAATTATTGAAGCATCTCTAAACAAATCTTTACTTGGAGTTTGCTTGGGTCACCAAGCAATTGCTGAGTATTTTGGAGGCAGTTTAACTAACTTAGATTATGTTAATCATGGTGTGTCTACCGAAATTGAAGTTGTAGACTTTGATTATTTATTTAATAATCTGCCAAATAAATTTAATGTAGGTCTCTATCATTCTTGGTTTGTCTCTAAAAATAGTTTTCCTAAAGAACTTATAATTACATCAGAGAATAAACTTGGAAATATATATTCATTCCGACATATAAAATATGATATAGGAGGAGTTCAGTTTCATCCAGAATCTATAATGACTGAAAATGGTTTAAAGATGATAGAAAATTGGATAAAATTTAATTGAAATCTGTTTTAATCCAATCTCGTTTTCTCTCTAGTTTTAAATCTTGTAATATAGCTGCTTTTACCCTAATTGTAAATGTGTAACTTCTATGATACCCTAAAGGAATTAGATTTAATATCATTTCCCAACAGTGTAGATCTCTGTAAATGTTTATTGAGCTATATGTTAATTCTTTTGTGTCAAAATCGTAACCAGATTGGAAATTTAACTTCCATTTATCTGAAATTTTTAAATCCCCTGAAAAGTTAAGAGTTTGGATTGTATCTGAAAATTCTGATGACCGATAACCTTTGTTGTAATTTAAAGAATAATTAGCATTAAAAGTCCAACTTATTTTGTTATTTTTTTCTTTTTCCTTTTCTTTTTTCTTTTTAAAAGTATTATTGGAAATTGTAAGGCCCACAGTGGTATTTGCATTTGTAAATCTTGCTAATCTTCCATTTTCAAATAACTCAAATTTATTCACATTGTTTGTAAAATTCTCATTAACCACATATGGATCGTATCTGCTAGAAAAAGTAAAATCAATAACATCAAGAAATCTGGTTCTTGCGTTAAGATTAATATCATTCAAATTTAGTGAATCAGCAAAAATATTGTATGAAGAACCAACATTTAGATTTTCGAATATTTTTATCTTTTTTGTAGATTTAATTGTGTCTTTTTTTGAATTTAATTTAGCTTCAAGAATATTTGAAATATTTAAAATTATATTTCCTTGTTTTCCTTTTGATGGTGAGCCAAAAATACCATTTTGCATAATTGAATATTCTTCTGTATTTCCAGTACTTGATTGAATATTCTTATAATATCCATATTGACTGTTTGAGAAATCAGGTTTGTATGAAAAACTAAGATTTGGTGTAATCACATGTCTAATTGCTTTAATTTTTCCTTTTTTAAATTGAACAAGCCCATAAATTTTTGTGTTTAATCCTGCAGTAATGTTATATTCTCCTGCTCTTGTGAATTTATTTAATGTATCTGTAATAATGGTAGAATCTAGACTATTAAAGTTTTTACTTATTTGATTAGTATACCATCTTTCAGTATAATTAATTCTTGGGCTGAATGTGAAGTACTTTAATACTTTAATTGAAGTGCTAATAGGAATACTATGTCTGATTCCATTTCGAAATGATTTTATTGATTCTTTTGAAAAAAGAAGCGAATCAGCAATTGACACATCATTTCTTAAATTACTTGAATAGCTAACACCAATTTTATGAAACCAACTTTCTTTTCCTTTTTTGCCAAGATTTTTGAATGGGAAGATTCTATTTATATTAAATGATATATCTGGCAGGGAAAGATTAATAATCTTTGTTTGAGTATTTTGGTTATGCCTTAAATTTGCTGATAAAGAAAATGGTTTTCCTTCCCATCTTTTAGATAAATTAACACTTGATTGAAATGTGTTACTCAAATATTCATTTGAATTGAAAGTATTATTTCTGTGATATGTACTACTACCTGCATTTATATTAGCAGAAAATTGAAGTGTTGGATTAGCTTTTGCATCTTGTTTATGGTTCCATCTAATAAAAAAATCCTTTTTGACACTATAATCAGGAAACCCCTTTTCACTATTAATTATATTTCCATAACTTAAATCAAAATTTCCTGAATACTTATATCTTTGTTTGTATCTAAATAAGGATTTTAATCCCCAACTTCCTTTAGAATATATATCTCCTTTTATTGATAAATCTGCCTTATCAGATAATGTAAAATAGTATCCACCTTCTTTTAAGAAAAAACCCAAATTTGCTGATTCTCCATAAGATGGAAAAATTAATCCAGTACTCTTTTTTTGATTGTTAGGAAAATAACCAAAAGGTAATGCTAATGGAGTTGGAAAATTAAATAATCTTAGATATGCTGGTCCTGTTATAATTTTTTCCCCTGGTATGACTTTTATTTTGTTTGATCTTATTGAAAAGTGTGGTTTATCATGATTACATGTTGTGAAATCACCATTTTTAAGATAAAGAATGTCATTTTCAGTCTTCTTTACTTTATTCCCTAAAATAAAACCTTCTCCTTCTTTAGCTTTAATTTGTTTAATTATTCCTTTTTTGCTTTTTAAATTATATTTTATCTCTTCTGCATTAAAAGATTCTTCCCCCTCTTTAAAGAATGGTATTTGAATTTTTTTTCCTAATGTATCTAACTTTGGTTTTGCAGTAATTACGTTTGTATTCCAATCTATTTCAATAAATCCAGCTTCTATTTTTATGTCTTTATATAGTATTTTGGCATTACCGTAAAGAAATATTTTTTTATTTTTTAAATTAATATTTATTGAATCTTTGGCATCTTTAATAATTTCATCCTCAAATGAGAAATTTGAGTTTTTGTTTTTAGCAATTAGGGAATCTTTTGGACTATTATTGAAAGCAAAATTTTTTTCAATTATTACTGTTAATAACAAAATAATAAGGGTAAAATATCTGACTTTCAAGTTAAATATATTTGTGTCAAAGGTAAGATTTGATTCTTAAATCTAATTAATTTATACCATTTAAAAGTGAATAACGTAAAACTGATCTTTTTCTTATTTGTATTTATTTTATCAAGTAATTTTTTATTCAGTCAAGTAAATTCGAATAAAATTAAGACTGTTGTAATTGATCCAGGTCATGGAGGTAAAGATTCTGGAACAATGGGAACAAAACGTTTTAAAATATATGAAAAGCATGTTGCCTTGTCTGTATCTCTAAAATTAGGCAAATATATATCTGAATCATTTCCTGAAATAGATGTAATTTATACAAGAAGTTCTGATGTTTTTTTGGAATTAAATGAAAGAACTGAAATTGCTAACAATGCTAATGCTGACTTATTCATATCTATTCATTG
Organism: uncultured Bacteroidota bacterium; assembly: GCA_902579065.1. Lineage (GTDB taxonomy): Bacteria > Bacteroidota > Bacteroidia > Flavobacteriales > BACL11. The sequence continues at coordinate 33,352 of CACHFI010000003.1, read as the reverse complement.
TGATGGTTTTACAAATCCAAAACCTTCAGGAGCTAGCGTTTTTGTTATGGGAATGAGTAAATTAAAAGCAAATATGGATGTTGCAATGCGAGAAAATGCTGCAATTTATTTGGAAGATAACTACCAACAGAAATACGAAGGATTTGATCCAAAATCACCTGAAAGTTATATTGTTTTTAGTTTAATGCAAAATACATATCTTAATCAAAGTTTAAAAATCGCTGAGGAAGTTGAGAATCAATTTGCTACTAGAGCTAATAGGAAAAGTAGGGGAGTAAAACAAGCACCTTTTTATGTTATTAGTAGAACAAATATGCCAAGTATTCTTGTAGAGTGCGGATTTTTAACAAATCCAAAAGAGGAAGAGTTTTTACACTCTGATTTAGGTCAGGACTATATTGCTTCAGCAATTTTTAGAGCTTTTAGAACTTATAAAGAGAATATTGAGATTGAAGAAAATAATTTAAAAAATAAGAATCAGTTAATTTCTGATTCAACAAATAATGATACAATAGTTGTTAAAGAAAAGAAAAAAGAATCAACTTTATTGTATAAGGTACAGATTGGCACTTTTTTGAAATCTATGTCGAATCAGGATCAATTTATTGAATTAAAAGCTGAAGAAGAAAAGATTAATGGTACATACAAATACTATGTACTTGCTGGAAATAATAAAAAAGATGCCGATAAATTAAAAGATTATCTGAGAGAAATTGGGTTTAAAGGTGCATTTATAGTAGCATTTCTAGACGGAAAGCAAATATCTACAAAAGATGCATTAAATTTGCAGAATAAAATAAGTCAATATGAATAATTTGTCTAAAGAGTTTAAATCTGGTTTTATTTTTCTTTTAGCTATAGTCTTTCTAGTGTATGGTTTAAAATATCTTAAAGGATTGAATGTTTTTCAATCCAATAAACCTTATTATGCAATTTATGATTATATTGATGGTTTACAGATAGGAAGTTCAATTCGATTAAATGGTTTTAATGTTGGAATGGTAAATAATATCGTGTTAAGTAACAACAATAAGTTATTAGTTACATTAAATATTAATTCAGTAGACAGTATTCCTATAAATTCTGTTTGTAAAATTGTAAATCAAGATTTAATGGGAACAAAAGGTGTTTCTCTAGTATTAGGAAAATCTGACTTATTTGCAAAACCAGGAGATACTCTTCAAAGTGGTATAGAAAACAGCTTACAAGATGAAGTAAATGCCCAAATTTTACCATTAAAAAATAAAGCTGAAGAATTAATTGGATCTGTAGATTCTTTACTTACAGTAGTAGCTGCAGTTTTAAATAAAAATACGCGAAAAAATTTATCGAATAGTATAAAAAGTCTTGACGAAACCTTTTCAATTCTTTCTCAAACAATGATAAAGGTTGATAGTATGGTTTATAATAATGATAAAAGAGTTAGTAAGATTATTTTAAATCTTGAATCTATTACAACAAATCTCAATGATAGTAACTCAGGAATTAAACCTATTTTATATAATTTATCTCTTATATCTGACTCCTTGTCAAATTCTAACATAGGATCTCTTGTAGAGAATATTAATAATATTTCAAACAATATTAATTCTGGTAGTGGAAGCTTAACTAAACTTATGAAAGATGATAAGCTTTATAATAATCTTGAAAAATCCACATCAGAGTTAGCTGAGCTTATTGAGGATATTAAAAATAATCCAAAAAGATATGTGAATTTTTCAATTCTTGGCGGAACAAATAAATCATATGAAAAGAAAAAAGATTAAATGCAAATTGAAAATATCATATTTATTTTAATCTTTGTTTTTGCAGTTTCTTTGTTTGTCATTAATCTTAGGAAGATTATTTCTAATATAAAGTTAGGAAAAGATATAGATCGATCTGATAATAAAAGATTGAGATTAAGAAACATGATTCGAGTAGCTTTTGGACAATCAAAAATGTTTAATAGACCTATAGCTGCATTTTTACATTTATTAATTTATGTTGGTTTTGTTATTATCAATATTGAAGTTGTTGAAATAATTATTGACGGAATCTTTGGTACTCACAGATTTTTAGCTCATATAATTAACGAGAATTTATATTCTTTTTTAATTGCTTCATTTGAGATTTTAGCTTTTTTAGTTTTATTTTCTTGTTTTGCTTTTTTAGCTAGAAGAAATATTATTCGTATTAAAAGATTTTTTGGTAATGAAATGACATCATGGCCTAAAACTGATGCCAATCTAATATTGATTTTTGAGATTTTGTTAATGTTCGCATTTATTTTAATGAATACTTCAGATCAAATACTTCAATCAAGAAATATTGATCATTATATTACAGCTGGTGCTTTTCCTATCTCATCATTAATTGTTCCTTTTTTGGATCATTTAACTACTTCTAGTTTAATTTTTATTGAAAGATTTACATGGTGGTTTCATATACTTGGAATACTTGCTTTTTTAAATTATGTTTTAATTTCCAAGCACTTACATATTTTCTTTGCATTTCCAAGTACATATTATGCCAATCTAAATAAATTAGGAAAATTTGACAATCTTGATTCTGTAACAAATGAAGTTAAATTAATGTTAGATCCAAATGCTGATCCTTTTGCAGCACCTCAAAATCAAGATCAATCTAATGTAAGGTTATTTGGTGCAAAAGATGCAACTGACTTAAATTGGGTTCAGTTGTTAAACTCATATAGCTGTACAGAATGTGGCCGCTGTAGTTCTGTATGTCCAGCTAATCAAACAGGTAAGCTTTTATCTCCAAGAAAAGTCATGATGGATACTAGGGACAGAATTGAAGAAATTGGTAAATTAAAAGATGAAAAAGATAATAAATCCTTATTGGGAGATTATATAACAAAGGAAGAGTTATGGGCATGTACAACTTGTAATGCCTGTACAGATGCTTGTCCTATTAATCTTGACCCTCTTTCAATAATTGTTGATTTAAGAAGATATTTGGTAATGGAAGAATCTGCTGCCCCTACAGAGTTAAATAATATGTTTTCTAATGTTGAAAATAATGGTGCTCCATGGCAATTTCCAGCTGCAGATAGGTTAAAATGGTTAGATGAAAATAAATAAAAATGTATAAAAAAGTAAACAAAGACAAATTTGGTAATGATGTAAGCCCTGTGCTTGCAAATGATATTAAAAATTATTTAATAGATATTGATGGTACAATTTGTGATGATATTCCAAATGAACAACCAGAGAGAATGGCAACTGCTAATCTTTATAAAGATGCATTGGAAACTTTAAATAAATGGTATGATCAAGGACATATTATAACATTTTTTACCTCAAGAATTGAGGAACATAGAGAAGTAACTGAAGAGTGGCTTAACAGGCATGGTTTTAAATATCATGGATTATTAATGAATAAGCCTAGAGGAGGAAATTATCACTGGGTAGATAATCATATTGTAAGAGCTACTCGATTCACTGGTAAATTTACAGACTTGGTTGAAGAGGAAGTAAAAATTCAAGTATTTCAAAAATAGTATGGAAAGCTTAAAAGTTAGAACTATTTCAGATTTTGTAAACAAAGGGGAGAAGCCAGATATTCTTTTCTGGGTTGGCTCTGCTGGTAGTTTTGATGATAGAGCTAAAAAAATAACTAGAGCTTTTGTTAAAATTCTAAATTTTGCTAATGTAAATTTTGCTGTTTTAGGCGAGCAAGAAAGTTCTTCTGGGGATGCTGCAAAAAGAGCAGGAAATGAATTTCTTTTTCAGATGCAAGCCCTGATGAATATTGAAATTTTAAATTCTTATGAAATTAAAGATATTGTTACTACTTGTCCTCATGCCTATAACACTCTGAAAAATGAATATTCCGATCTTGGAGGCATATATAATGTTTTACATCATACAGAATTTATTTCAAAATTATTAGATGAGGGTAAGTTGAAACTTAATTCAAAATTAAATTTCAAACATTTAACTTACCATGATCCATGTTATTTAGGAAGAGGCAATGATATTTATGATGCGCCAAGAAAATTAATTGATGCCTTACAAATACAGTTTACTGAGATTCCTAGAAATAAAAGAAATTCTTTTTGTTGTGGTGCTGGAGGAGCTCAAATGTTTAAGGAATCTGAAAACGGTGATTTTGAAATTAATATTGTTAGATCTCGAGAAGCACTACAAACCAATGCCGATGTAATAGCAACAGCATGTCCATTTTGTAATACTATGATGACCGATGGAGTAAAAAATCTTGAAGAAGGAAAAACTAGTGTTATGGATATATCAGAACTTATTGCTGAATGTTTGTAAATTTTCAAAAACTTCCTGAAGAATCAAGAATATGGGTCTATGGTGCTCAAGATATTATTTCAAGTGAAAATCAAGAACTGATTTCAGATAAAATTTTTGCTTTTTTAAGCAATTGGTCTCATCATGGTAAACCATTAACTTCATCATTTACTTTTATTAAAAATCGTTTTCTAATTATAGGACTTGATGAATCTAAAAATCCTACTGGGGGTTGTTCCATGGATACTCTCCAAAATTTAATTTCTGATTTAGATAATAAGTTCAAACTTAATTTTTATGAAAGAATGAATGTATTTGTTTTAAATCAAGATGAAATTAATTGTATACACGCCAGTAAATTAAATCATTTTCCTGAAATCAATTTAAAAACATTATTCTACAATTTAAATATATTTAAAAAAGGAGACATGAAAGATTGGATTATACCAATTGAAATGGGGTGGTGTAAAAGATTTTTAAAGTGAATTCTTAATTTTTTGTAGTTTTATTAAAAGATCTTCCACTTCATCTAGTTTAATCATGTTTTCACTATCTGATTTAGATTTTTTAGGATCAATATGAGTTTCCATAAAAATTCCATCAGCACCTACAGCTATTCCAGCTTTTGCGATTGTTTCGATAAGCATTGGTTTTCCTCCAGAAATTCCATTTGATTGATTTGGTTGTTGTAAAGAATGAGTTACATCCATAATAACAGGAAAACCAAATTCTTTCATAACAGGTATTGATCTAAAATCTACTATTAAATCATTATATCCAAAAGTACTTCCTCTTTCAGTTATTAAAATTTTATTATTATTTGAAAATTTAATCTTGTCAACTGCAAACTTCATGCTTTCTGGTGAGAGAAATTGACCTTTTTTAATGTTTACAAATTTATCTGTTTTGGCTGCAGATATTAATAAATCTGTTTGTCTTGAAAGAAAAGCAGGAATCTGAATAATGTCAACAATATCTTTAACTTTATTAATATCATCTTCATTATGAACATCAGTTATTATAGGAATTTTAAGCGTTTCTTTTACGTTTTTAAGTATTTGTATGGCATTGTTATCGCCAATACCAGTAAATGAGTCTAAACGGGTTCTATTTGCTTTTTTGAAGGATGCTTTAAAGATAAATGGTATTCCAAGTCTATTTGTTATATAATCTAATTTTCTGGCAATTTCTATAGTTTCTTCTTTTGTATCAATTATACAAGGACCAGCAACTAAGAAAAAATTATCTGCTTTATTATAATATTTGCAATTTTTACCTTCTGCATAATCTTGAAAGAGATTTTTTAATGTAGACATAACTATAATTCTTTATGAATCTGCAAATATACTCCAGTTCCATATGTATTTTCTTTATCAAATAAAAATTCTAGATGTTGTGTGCCAATAGCAAATGATATATTTTTTCTAATTACTAGTGATAGATCAATATTTAGATTATTGGTATATCCTCCATATCCAATTTTTGGAAGCAATGAAACATTATTAAATATTACTTCAGTACTAACAAAGTAATAAGGTTTATAATCAGATTCTTCAAATCCTTGTTTAATTTTATTAAATGATAATTTTTCATTATCTAAATATGGTTGCCATTTATTATTTAATCCATAAGTTATTAAACCAAATCTATTTCCTTTAATTTCTTTTGAAATTTTAAATCCAATGTTAGCTCCTAAATATGATTTAAATGAATTGTTTTTTTCATTTATATTATCATAATCATCAAGAATGTTAGAAATTTCTAGTACAGAGTCATTGAAATCAAATACATTATCTATGTTAATTCCTTGAAAAATATATGCACTATCTACAAATATATTTCTAGAGTTATTGTCCCATAAAATATATCCTAAATCAAACATGTAAAAGTCAAGTTTGTGGTTTAATACATTAAAAGATCCTGTTAAATCTAATGCAATTCCATTTCCATTATTTTCAAAAAGTGAAAAGTCTGTAGTATCTGTTGAAAATGCATTTATATCATATTCTAGATCAAGATATAACCCCATTGGAGCTGTATATATTGATGCATTATTTGAAATAACAGTAAAATTATGATTTCCATGAACGTATGATAAACCTAGTCCAAATGAAGAGTTTTTATTTTTCTTTTCTAGTTGTAATTTAAATTGTTGATACCTATTTGCACGTATTCTTGTGTTTTCAAACTCCAATGTTTCATCTTGGAATTCATAATTTCCTTTTAAACCAAGCTTTAAAAGATCATTGTCAAATTTTGCATTTATTTCTGTTATATCAGAAAATGAAAAATTATAAAAGATATTATCTGTAAGATTTTCAATGTAAGAAATATTGTTTTTAAAAGATAAATTTAAAATATGATCATCACTTAGATTTAATATTCTATCTTTTAGATTATTATCAATATATCCACTAAAAATTTCTTCAATAATATTACCATTTAATGAACTGCTTTCAAAAGATAAATTTGAGCCAATATAAAACTCTCTAAAAGTTTCAATATTATTATTTTGTGCTTTTGATACTAAAGAAAATATTAATAAGAGGTATAAAATTTTTGTTTTCATAATTAATTTACTCTAGTTTTTAGTTTTATACTTAGTAAGAAATCTATAGTATAATCATTGTATATACTTACATGATTGTTTACATCATCTGTATTAAATTTTACATCAAAAATTATATTATTAATTTCTTCAAAATTTAGTGCAGATGTCTCTAATATATTTATTGATTTTTCTACTACTAGATTATTTTGCAACAATCCAGATGTAATACTCTGATTCTTAAATAAAGTATCAAGAATATTCTGATTTTTATCGAGTATTATCATTTTTATATTACAATCTATTGGAAATCCATTCTCTACTTTTAGAAAAACTTTTTCAACTTCTACATCTTCATTTTGTTCAATATCAACATCTGTAGTATCTCTTAAATGTAGATTATTAGCAATTATATTTAATGGTACTTCTAATTCAATTGAGGCATCTAGAGGATAATCTGGAAATATAAAATCAGGTGTTGATGACTGTCCATTAGGATTTAAATAAACATTTAATGAAGTTGTAATTTTATCGGGAAGAATACTTAGCATTTCATCAGCATTTAGCCTAATAGAAGTAGTGCTAGATTGGATATTTGAATTAGCAAGATTTATAAGTGTAGCACGATTTATATTATACTCATGACCAATAAAATTATTTCCATCTTCATCAACTGATGGTGTTGAAATTTCTCCTGTATTTGAGTTTTCCGCAGTAAGATTCGTAAAAACTAAATTTGCATCTGCTCCAAAATAATTATCAATTTCAACAGATAAATTAGTATTATTAAGATCAATATTTCCTCCAATTATATTATTAAATATATTATTTTTAATTATTTCAGGACCAAACTCAACAGTATCAGTTCCTAAATATCCAAGTGCATATTCTGGACTAAAAATAAATTCTGTGTAATAATAGAAACTATCTTGTTGGTTTAAAGTTACTAATTCTCCTGTAGAATCTATGTAAGTTATCAATTCAGAATATATAGTGTTTACAGTGTCACCACCTAATCTGCCATCTTTACCTGTTAAATCCAAGACATAGTCTTGAAAATCAAATATATAATCAGTGCTTTCTCCTGAAATTGTTGTTGGTACAATTTTTTCAGTAGAAAATGGTACTCCATTCTTTTTTAAAGAAGGAATATTATAAATAATTCTTCCTGTATCAGGTATCGTACTAACCAAACTAATTTTAACTAAACCAGTTTTAATTCCTATTTCAGTTATTTGTGCATCACCCAAATCAAAAGTTGTTTCAGTAATTTCTTTTGATAATTCTTGTTGAGGGAAAAAAGCGGTCGCTTCAGTTATTTGAAGATTTTTTAAACTGATCTTGGAGATTAGATTATCAGAATAGTTAACAGTAATATTTCCATTACTCGCATTTACATCAACATTGTTTATAATTGCTTCAATGTTTTTATCAATTGATAAACCAGCTAAGGATAAACTGTCTTTAGCGCTTGTTCCAGAAGAAATTAAAGGAAAATTAAAAGCTGCAATATTATTTAAATTTGATGAATTTACTAGTGAAACACTAACATTTGAAATATCTGTTGGAAGATTATTTGTTATTTCAAAAAATAAGTAACCATCACTTAAAATCATTGTTTCAAAATAATCACTTGCATTTACATTAAATGTATCAGAACTTATGACATTTGGTAAATATGGTATTGATGCAGAACTTCCATTTGGGAATAGAATTGATCCTAATGGAATTGTAGAAACTAGCTCACCTAAAGAAATAGTGTCTGAAATATTTATATTATCGAAATTTATTGAGTCTAACCTTTCAGTTTTTCCAGGTACTATCATATCAATATTAATTAATGAATCAAAATCAATATCATCTAAATTGCTTTGATAAAATAATGATACCAAACCACTATCATTTGTTTGAATTTCAATTAAGCTATCTTCTATTACTATTTGATCAATTGAAACATTAGTATTAGCTACAGGAGTGATTAAATCAACATCCCATGAAGGCGTTTCTAATTCATGTTTACATGAGCTAAAAATTAAAGCTAATATTAAAATTATAAAATATAATCTATTCATTTCTATATTATTTTTTTTATGGATTTTAACTTGTGAGTATACTTTTGTTTATTAAAGTTAAAAATTCCTTTTTCATCTAATTTATCTATTCTTACTTTGCCAGAAGCATGTATTATTTGATTATTATCCATTATAATTCCTACATGCACAATTTTTCCTAATTTATTTTCGAAAAAAGCTAAATCACCAGCTTCAATTTCTTTAATGTCAGTTATAATTTTTCCAGCTTCATATTGTTGGTAAGCATCTCTTGCTAGATTAATTCCATGTAATCTATATATTAGTTGGGTAAATCCAGAACAATCAATTCCAAATGGCGTTCTTCCTCCCCACAAATATGGTGCATTAAGAAAGATCATAGCATTATTAATAAGTTGTTTTTTTTGACTAAAACCTTGAGTTTTGTTACCTGTGAACTTATACATTTTATTATCAATTAATGCATGATCACTTTTAAAAAATGGTAAAACACTTCCAATCACAATTGGTTGATGAAAATCACCTTCAATAATATCTAGAATATCAGTTGTTAAAGTTGGAATTTCTTTTTCTAACCTTTCAAATTCATCTTCCTGTATTTCAGAAACTTGATTGTTTGAAATCCATCCAATATATTTATCATGAGCAATTTGTATTTTACTCCATTTTTTTTGAGTTTCTATTATTTTATAATGTTCTCCAAATAATAGTTGAGATGTCATTTCAGAACGATCATTTGCTTCTGATCTTAGAGGGATTATTGATAAAGTAGAAATTCCAAATTTCATTACATGGACTTTATAACAATAGCAGAAGCACCACCACCACCATTACATATACCTGCTACTCCTATAACGGCCCTATTTTGTTTTAGTACATTAATTAATGTAACAACTATTCTTGACCCTGATGACCCAAGAGGATGTCCTAATGAAACAGCTCCACCATTAACATTAACAATGTCACTTGAAATATTTAATAATTTCATATTTGCTAGACCAACTACAGAGAAAGCTTCATTTAGTTCAAAAAAATCAACCTCTGATTTATCAATTTTACCTTTTTTTAATGCATTTTCAACAGCATTTGATGGGGCAGTAGTAAACCATTCTGGTTCGTGTGCAGCGTCAGCATAGCTAATAATTTTAGCAAGAGGTTTAATGTTTAACTCATTTGCCTTATCTAATGACATTAAAATTAAAGCAGATGCACCATCATTTATTGTTGAAGCATTAGCGGCTGTGATCGTTCCTTCTTTTGAGAATACAGGTCTTAAATTTGGAATTTTGTCTATTATAACTTTTTTATATTCTTCATCTTCATTTATAAAAAGATTATCTCCCTTTCTTTGTGGAACCTCAACACTTATAATCTCATCATTAAATTTATTTTCTTTCCAAGCATTCGCAGATCTTGTATATGATTCTATTGCAAATTTATCTTGTTCTTCTCTAGAAAAGCTCATGTCTTTTGCACATGTTTCAGCACAAAGTCCCATATGTTTGTTATTATAAACATCTGTTAATCCATCATGTACAAGTCCGTCTAAAACTTTGAAATCTCCCAGTTTTTGACCATTTCTTGAGTTACTAAGATAATGAGGAACTAGAGACATGTTTTCCATTCCTCCAACAACTACAACTTCGTTATCTCCGCAAAGTATTGATTGTGTACCAATCATAATAGATTTCATTCCTGATGAACATACTTTATTTATTGTGGTACATGGAATATTTTCAGAAAGTCCAGCTCCTATAGCAGCTTGTCTTGCAGGGGCTTGACCTAAATTTGCTTGTAACACATTACCCATGAAAACTTCATCGATAATATCTTTATCAACACCACACTTTTCAATAGCACCTTTTATTGCATAGCTTCCTAATTTGGTTGCAGGAATAGACGAAAATATTCCCCCAAAGCTTCCCATAGGAGTTCTAACGGCAGAGACAATAACAACTTCTTTCATATTATTAAATTTTTTTGTGTTGCAAATTTATGAAATTATGTTATATCTCTAGTAAATAAAGAAAAGTAGGAGAGTAGTAATTAACTTTTTAACCTAGGGTCTAATGCATCTCTAGATGCCTCAGCAATCATATTGTAGATTGTAATAGTTAGAAAGATTGCCATACCAGGATAAATAATTAGCCACCATGCCTCTAAATTTTGTCTTCCAAGATTTAGTAGAGAACCCCATGTTACAATATCATCTGGAACTCCTATACCTAAAAATGATAATCCACTTTCAATTAAAATTGCTGATGCAATACCAAATGCAATACTTACAAATACAGGGGCGAGAGCATTAGGTAAAGCATGCTTAAATATTGTTCTTGCACTTGAAAAACCTAATGATTGGGCAGCTTGTACAAATTCTAATGATCTTATTCTCAGAAGTTCTGCTCTGGTAAAACGAGCAATTCCAGTCCAACTAGTAATTCCAATAATAACCATCACAATCCAAATACTTCTTTCAACAACTGCCGTAATTGTAATTATTAGTAGAAGTCTTGGAATAGAGTTTAATAATTCTATACCTCTAGAAACAAAAGTGTCTATTGGGACAAAAGTTTCTTCTTGTAATTTTTTAAATTTTATTAATCGACTTATTAGTCTAAAAATTGTCATTGACAAAACCAAAACCCCAATACTAATTACTAATTCAGTCATTCCGCTCAAAATACCTTCTGAAAAGCCATCAGCTAATGCATACTTTCTATGTCCAAAACCATAAAAAAGACCAAAAAATAATCCAATAAGTGTAAAATGATATTTAATTCTTGGCATTTTTAGTTTATTGTCACCAAAAAATCCGGCAAGAGCACCTAAAAATATACCAATTAAACTAGCAATTCCCATTGAAACTAAACCAACCATTAATGATATTCTAGTACCATGAATAAGTCCAGAAGCAAGATCTCTACCAATTCCATCAGTACCTAGTAAATGTCTGAATTTTTTTGGCGCATCAGTAATTTCACCGTTCTTGTTTTTAAACCTCTGTTTTCCTGCTGGCGAGACATAATCTCTATTATATCTATCCATGCTCTCTGGAGAGTATGGAATTGGAGCCCAAATAACCTTTTTAAAATCTAATGTTCTCCAATCTGTTATATCGTATTGTAAAATTTCATCTAATTTTCCATCACTGGTAAAAATGGAATCTGTTCTACTTTCGTCTGAGAATGCAGGGTATAATGTATATCCTTTATATTCTGCATATAGAGGTCTATCATTTGCTATTACTGGAGCAAAAACCGCAATAACTATTAATAAAAAAAGAAGATACAAACAAACTAGAGCAACCTTATCTTTTTTGAATTGGTTCCAAGCATATTTTTTAAATGAAAAATTCTCTAAATTTTGTGTACTCATTTTTTTTATTTATATGATATTCTAGGGTCAACAACCGCATAAAGTAAATCCGAAACTAGATATCCTAACATTGTTAAAAATCCAGATATAGTAAATACTGTAATAATCATTGGGTAGTCATAATTAAGTATAGAATTATAGACTTCAACACCCATTCCTGGAATTGAGAAAATAACTTCTATAATTATCGAACCTCCAATTGCTGCAGGAAATATTGCTGCAAAAACAGTAATTACAGGAAGTAGTGAATTTCTAAGAGCATGTTTTAAAATTACCTTACCCTCCGCTAATCCTTTTGCCCTTGCTGTTCTTATGTAATCTTGAGAAACAATATCAATCATTCCTACTCGCATAATTCTACTTAAAAATGCAAACGAACCATATGTATATGTGATAATCGGTAGAATTAGAAATGGCATTCTATGTTTTATTTTAGTCCAAAATGACCATTCAGGATCAAATAGAGTAGGGTCTTGTATTCCTGATACAGGGAACCAAGCTAAATTATCTGGATTTGCAAATTGTAATAATAATAATGTTCCAACAAAGAAAGATGGCATAGAATAAAGAATAAATAAAATAAGTGAAAATCCTTTATCTACGGCTGAATCTTTTCTATATGCTGAGTAAATACCAATTGGAATACTTATTAAATAAGCTATAAAAATTGAAATTAATGACAGAGAAAAAGATATTCCAATTTTTTGCCAAATTTTAGTTGAGATAGGTTGGCTATCAATATATGAAATTCCAAAATCACCTCTTAATAATCCTTTCCTATCTTTTCCATTACCAAATAACCACAAATGATATTGGTTTTGACTTCCATACCAATTAATTTTTGGAATATATGTTTTCCATTTACTGTCAGACGTAAGAAGATTTTTATTAAACGTTTTAACATTATCAAAAGACGAGATTAATGGATTGAAAAAACTATATTCATATAAATTATTTTCAATTTTATTGAGAGCTAATTCCATAAGTTCATCTTCAGATGTCTCTAAAAGACTGTTAATTTCAAAACCAACCTGATTTACAGCTTCATTTATTGTATTTAGGTCTAATGTCTGTTGAGAATTGTAAATCTCTTTAGAATTTAAAGTGAGATGAATTTTTTGAAGATTTAATAATTCAAGATAATAATCTGAAACTAATTGCCAATTGCCTGATTTGTGAGTTAAATGTTCTAGTGTTGATTTGTGATATTTGTCTTGAACTCTATAAAGTGTATCACTACTAGATAAATCAGAAATACTCAAATAAAATATAGGTAAATCTAATCCTAATTTTTTCCTAAGTTCTTGCTTAATTTTTTTTGAAGCTCCAGATTGTTCTTGAGCCGATCCTTCACTTTCTGCTGATTTTGCAAGTCTTTCCACAGGATCTCCAGGAGCATTAATACTTATTACAAACGATAATAGAGAAATAGCTATTAGCATAGGAATAAAAGTCAGTATTCTTTGTAAAGTATATTTAAGCATTATATATCCTCTGTTAATCCACTAGCAGTGTAATCACTATTTAATTTTAAATTATTTAATCTTAATCCAGGAAATTCAAAATACATATCTCTATTGTCAAATCTTTTGTGTACTGCAAATTTTCTTTTTGTAATCCATAAAAATACATATGGTTGATCTTCATATATTTTTGCTTGAAGTTTCAACAATGCATTTCTGTGGGTTTCATAATCAAGTGTTTTATTTGCTTCATCAATTAACGCATCACTGTATGCATCACCAAATCCACAAAAATTAGATCCCTTATTAACCCATGAGGTTGTATGCCATAGTTGCATAGGATTAGAATAAGCAGCACTGCTTCCCCAACCAGCTAACATGGCATCAAATTTGTGATCACCAGCATTTTTATAAAATAAAGAGAAATCCATTGGGGTAGGCTCAGCAACAATTCCTGCTTTATACATGCTTTCTTTCATCATTAAAACAATTTCTTTTGAAGTAGGTGAGCTCATATAGCTAAATTTAAAAGAGAATGGTGTTTTTACACCATTAATTACTTTGTCTCTTATATTATCACCATCAGTATCTACCCAACCAGCTTCATCAAGTAATTGTTTAGCCTTTTCAATATCTAGTGGAATAAGTTCAAGAGTATCATTATATGTTTTCTTTAATGGAGAAACATTTGAAGCCTGTCTAGAAGCTTTTCCGTGCATCATTACTTCAATAATTTCATCAACAGGAATCATGTGTGCGACAGCTCGTCTTACTCTCTTATCAACAAAAAATGGTTTATGTTTTATTCCATCTGGTTTCATATTTAATCCAATATATGAAATTCCATATCTATCAAGAAAATCAGAATCGTAATTGTTATTGAAATATTCTCTTTCTCTTAATTTCATTAATTTAACAGTTCCAATATTTGTAGTAACATCAATTTCTTGATTTTTAAGAGCAAGATATGACGAGGCATCCTCTTTTATAATTTTAAAAATAATTTTTTCAGGATAAGATTTATTGTCAAGTAAGGTATCGTTAGTTCCCCACCAATTTTCTTTTCTTGTTAATGTTACGTACTGACTTGGTTCCCATTCACTCACATAATATGGTCCCAGGCCTTTTAGATTTTCTGGTTTATATCCGTTATCTGCATGGTTAAAATCATTGAACCAATCTGAGAGTTCATCAGTTTCTTCAAATGATCTATCTAATATTTGCTCAAAAGAGATATTATCAAATAATCCATTGGGATCCCAATAACTTTTTTGTTGTATATATATCCCTCCTAAAATAGTTTTAGCAGTCCAGTTAATATCCTGTGCAGTCATAGAAAATTTAAGTGGATTGTTCGGATCTAACTTTACTGATTTTATAACAGAATTGTATATTGGTCTAATTTGTGAATTGTTTGTTAAATGACACAACATTATTTTTGCTGAAAATACTACATCTTTTCCAGTAACTTGTTCACCATCATCCCATTTTACATCATCTCTTAGTTCAAAGAAAAAAGTTTTATTGTCCTCTGAAGAAGTTGGAAGTTCAGTTATTAAACGCGGATAATAATCAAGAGATTCTAAATCTAACCCAAGTAAAGTCTTTTGTGTGTAAGAGAAAATATAAGATCTCATTACAGAGTTATTATTGTACGGATGAAGGCCATCAGGTTGTGATAAGATATGTGCAACTACTGTATTGGTTGAAAGATCTCTTTTTTTAACACATGAAGAAATCAATAGAAGAGAAAAAAAGAATAAGAAAATTTTTTTGATCATTGTACGTAAATAACATGCAAATATAACATTCCGAAAAAAATATCTTAAAAAAAAAGGGGTTAAATTTGAGTATAAATAAATTTGCTATAAAAATTCTTTAATATACATTTGCAATCCTATTTTTTGTTCTTTAAAAATTATTGGAGAGGTGCCAGAGCGGTCGATTGGGGCTCCCTGCTAAGGAGTTGTGCCTTTACGGGTACCGGGGGTTCGAATCCCTTCCTCTCCGCATATTGTAAATAGTATTTAAAAAAACAGTATTATTGCAATCCTTTTCGGGGTATAGCGTAGCCCGGTCATCGCGCCTGCTTTGGGAGCAGGAGGTCGCAGGTTCGAATCCTGCTACCCCGACAAAAAATAATCCAATTAATTGAAAAACAGTTAATTGGATTTTTTATTTTCTATTTATCAAATAATATCCAATACAAATTGAAAGTATTGATAGACTGAAAAAAATTAAATCTTTAGGGGTTGTAAAATTGTGAGATAGTTTAAGCACCTTTTCAAAAAACTTAACAATTAATACTATTATAATTACTTTAAGAATTTTGTTTTTAAGCTGATCTAGATTATTAATTTTTAGAGTTGAATCGGCAAATTTATTTTTTGCAAAATCAATTTCACTAATAAATAGTTCGTACACTCCAAATCCAAATATTAACAGAACAATTCCTATTAGAAATAAATCAATAGACGAGATAATTTTAAACAATAAGTCATTATTAGAAATTATATTTTCATTAAATATTGGGTTGTAATAAATAATTGCTTGAATAATATCCCATCCTGCTAACAAAAAAAGAACAATTGATGATACAATTGATAGTATAACAGATATTAGAACAATAAATCTAGTGCTCCAAAGTCCTTTTTCAAATTTATTTTCGATCATTTATTAATTATTGAATTTAGTTGCAAAAATAATTAGAAAAAAATAATTTAAAATTTTCTAAAAGATAACTGTAATTTGTTTTTATGATTCTTTGTAAATTTACAACAGCAATTTTATGACTATGAAAAAGGTTTTTATTTTACTTTTTACTTTTTTAAATTTGATATGCTACTCTCAAAATTGGCATTCATTTACTGATTCAACTGCAACACTTTCTTCACCTAGATCAGCTGATTTGAATGGAGATAATATATTAGATATTGTCATAGGTGGTGGAGTTGATAGTACATTCAATAATAGTGGGGTAATGGCTTATAATGGTTTAGATGGTTCTTTATTATGGAAAAGATCTTCAAGAGATGAATTATTTGGTAGTGCTATTTTTCAGGATTTAACATCAGATGGAATTGATGATGTTATAATTTCAGGTAGATCTGGACAATTATTAGCAATAAATGGTTTAAATGGTTCATTGATTTGGGATTATTTTCCATACAGTACTAATCCATCAGATAGTGGAGTTTATAATTTTTATAATCCTCAATTTATTGGAGATGTTGATGGAGATTCATATGATGATATTTTAATTTCAAATGGTGGTGATCATGCTGCACCATCTTTTCAAACAAATAGACCGCCAGGACATCTAATGGTTGTTAGTTCATTAACAGGAAATTTGATTGTCAAAGCAGTTGTCCCAGATAGTTCTGAAACCTATTGTTCTCCAATAGTTGCAGATATTCAAAATGATGGTAATCTATGGGTTTTATATGGTACAGGAGGTGAAAATTTAGGAGGTAATTTTTATGCTGCGTTATTATCTGATTTATTATTGGGTGATTTAAGTAGTTCGATAGTTTTAGATAGTGATCCAAATAAAGGATATATTGCGCCTGCTTCAGTATATCAAAACCCAAATAATGGTATTTATGATATAATAATCCAATCATACGGAGGTGTTGTTACTAAAATAGATGGTCAAAATTTCAATACATTGTGGACCTACCAAAAATCTGGGACTGAATCAAGTGCTCAGCCAGTAATTGGAAATTTCACTGGCGATTTAACCCCTGATGTTTTATTAGTTTTATTTAATGGAGTAGCGCCAGCATTTAATGATTATTATCAGGTAATGCTGGATGGAAGTGATGGATCAGTTAAGTTTATTGATAGTTTAGGAACTATAAATTTTGCTTCAGCAAATGCAGTTGATTTAAATAATGATGGAAGAGACGAAGGAATATTTTCAATTGTATATTTTAATAATGGATATTTTAATAGTAGAATTCAATCAATTGATTTTGTAAATGATACAATTATAACTTTAGATCAGATAAGAACAGGTGTAAATATAGCATCCACACCACTAATTAATGATTTAGATAATGATGGTTTGTTAGATTTAGTCTATTGTGTTAAGAAAGATAGTCTAAATCCAATGGGTGTTAAAGGAATTAATGTTTTTAGGCATGAGTTAAATTCAATCATACCAAATTCTGGAATTGCATGGGGAAGTTACCTTGGAACTAATTATGATGGAAAATACAATTCTAGTCTTACTCCATGCTGGCCTGGTACTATAATAAATGGAATAAATAGAACTTTTCCTTCTTGTAATGGTTTGTCTGATGGGAGTTTAAGTATAAATCTATCAGGTAATTCATCACCACCATACACTTATATATGGTCTAATGAGAGTACTGACCCAGTTGCTCAAAATCTTTCTGCTGGAAGTTATTGGTTATATGTTACAGATTCAAGTGGATGTTATGAAACTACAACAATATCCTTACCAGACCCATTTGCACTTTTATTTGGAGAGCTTGCTTCTCCAACTTGTTCTGGTGATAGTAATGGTGTTGCAACTGTAGTTTCTTCTGGATGTCCTTGTATGTTTACGCTTTGTACTTTTTTATGGGATAATGGAGATACAACAAAAACAAGTAACTCATTACATGCTGGATGGAATAGTGTTGCTATTACTCATGCCAATGGTTGTGTTGTTGTTGATTCTGTATTTATTCCATCACCAAATAATGGTGGAATGAGTTCAATAACTGCATGTGATAGTTATACATGGGACAGTACTACTTATACTATAAGTGGTATGTATTTTAACACTTACACTGATACATCAGGATGTGATAGTATTCATACCCTAAACCTAACCATTTTAAACTCTGATGTTGATACAATAACTGTTTCGGCATGCGGTACATATAATTGGAATGGTACTATATTAGATTCTTCTGGAATTTATAGTTATAATTTTACAAATTCTAATGGTTGTGATAGTATGATTTATTTGGATTTAACAATAAATCAATCATATTCAACATTTGAAAATATATCTTCATGTGATAACTATAATTGGCTTGGAACAACTTATAGCGTAAGTGGAGTATATGATTCTTTATTATTTAGTGTAAATGGCTGTGATAGCCTTGTAACAATAAATTTAAATATTTTAGACTCTGATACTTCAGTAACTAGTATATCTTCTTGTGATACATACTCATGGAATGGAAATTTATACTCAACATCTGGTGTTTACTCAAATACACTTACTAATTCTAATGGTTGTGATAGTGTTGAAATTCTAAACCTAACAATTAATTACACTGATAGTGATATGATATCTGTGATTTCTTGTTCATCATTTTTTTGGGATGGAATACAATATGATAGTAGTGGGATATATGTAAATCATTACACAAACGCTAATGGATGTGATAGTGTAGTTACTCTTGATCTAGCTATAACAAATACAACAGCTGAAATAACTGCTCCATTATTACCAAATCCTAGTGATCTAGTTGTTAATATTATTTCAGGTAATGCCCCTTTTTCTTATTTGTGGAATACAGGAGATACGACTTCTCAAATCACACCTACTTCTAATGGTCAATACTGGGTAATTGTAACTGATAATGATGGATGTATTTCTGATACAATCTTTTATGAAGTGAATTGGGTTTCATTGTCTACAGCTAACTTTAATTTGAATAATTTTAAAATTTATCCTAATCCTTCAAATAGTGTTTTTAATATTAATTTCAATAGTCTAATTAATCAAGACATCAGTATTAATATTTACTCTTTGTTAGGGAAGAGGGTTTTTTATGAAAACTTGATTTTAAATAAAGGCAATTTTTCAAAGATCTTAGACTTATCTTCTTACCCTAAAGGTGTGTACTCATTGGAAATAAACACTAATGATGGAATCTTTATTAACCAACTAATACTACAATAAATTATGAATATTAAGAAAGAAATATGGTTGTTAATTTCAGGTTTTGGAATAATGTTCGCCGTATTATCTTGGCTCCAGGAATCACAGATACTAGTTTTGGAAGCTGGTAGTATAAAAGGGTTTCTTGCACTTTTTACAGGAATTTTATTATATCTTTTCTTTAGAAAATCCTTGTAAGTTGTATGAATAATTTATTCATTTTTTTAAATCTTTTAATTTCTTTTCCTGTTGTTGTTGATTCTACTAAAGAGGAAGCTGCATTGGTAGCATTAATTTTAATAATAATAACTACTCTTGCTTTTATTCTTGGCTTTTCATTGTTAATATATGTTCCAATTCGATTTTTATATTGGTTGATAACCAAAAAGCCAATGTCAAGAATTGAAAAATCTTATACTATAACATCTTTAATTTTTACTGCATTAGGTTTGATCATTTATTACACTTTATAGATGAAAAACATTGTAGTTTTTACCGGAGCTGGTATAAGTGCCGAGAGTGGTCTCGGAACATTTAGAGATTCTGGTGGATTGTGGGATAATTATAAAATTGAAGATGTCGCAACACCTGATGCATTTAAAAAGAATCCAGAACTTGTTTTAGAATTTTATAATATTAGAAGAAGACAACTTATTAGCTCATCTCCAAATAATGCTCATTACGCACTTAATAAACTACAACAAAATTTTAACCTGCAAATTATTACTCAAAATATTGATGATTTACATGAAAGAAGTGGGTCTAACAATGTACTACATCTTCATGGAAAATTAAGACAATCAAAGAGTACACTTGATAATAAGCTTTATGAAATTGAAGGGTCGGAACTAATTCTTGGAGATTTATGTCCAAATGGAGCTCAATTAAGGCCAAATGTTGTTTGGTTTGGTGAAGCTGTTCCAATGATGGATGTTGCAATTGAAATTGTTAAGACTGCAGATATATTTATAATAATTGGCACCTCATTAAATGTGTATCCAGCTGCTTCTTTAATTCATTATACATCAAATTCTTGCAAAAAATATATTATTGATCCAAATGCAGATGATTATGAAGGTATTAATGTCATAAGAAAAAAAGCTTCAGAATCTGTACCTATTTTAGTGGATCAATTGATTAGCTAAAATCAATAATCTTTATTTAATTTTGCATTTAATAAATCAATAAAAATCATGGACATTAAAGGAAAAAATATAATTATTACTGGAGGTAGTTTAGGAATTGGTAAAGAAACAGCAAAATCACTTGTAGAAAAAGGAGCAAATGTGTTGATTACAGGTAGATCAGAAGCTAGATTAAAAGAAGCTAGATTATATACTAATGCTAATATTTTAGAATTTGATATTGCTGACTTTGATAATATCTCGAAAAATGCAAAAAAGTGTCTAGATTTATTTGATAATAGAGTAGATGTTTTAGTAAACAATGCTGGAATAGGGGTTAGAAGTTCAATAGAGGAATTAAGTATTGAAAATTTTTTAAAGGTTTTTAATGTCAATGTTTTTGGATTATCATTATTCACAAAAGAAATTATTCCTTCAATGAAAGCTCAAAAAAGCGGTACAATAATTAATATTGGGTCTACCGCTAGCTTAAAAGGCTATAAAAATGGAAGTATATACTCATCATCTAAATTTGCTGTAAGATGCCTTACACAGTGTTGGCAAGCAGAATTAAGACCTTTTAACATAAGAGTATGTCAAGTTAATCCAAGTGAAGTAACTACTGCTTTTGGAAATACTGAAAGGATTGAAAGAAATGAAGTTCACAATAAATTAACTGTTAGAGAAATTTCTCATGCCATTGTATCTGCCATTGAAATGGATGAAAGAGGATTTATAAATGAATTGAATATTTGGGCAACAAATCCTTTTTAAAATTTATATGAAAATCCATTTTTATAATTAATTATAGTATTAGGTATACCTATTGCTGGAAAACTATCATAAGAGATTTCTATTTTATTTGAAAAGAAAAACTTTTTACTGATTTTAAAAGTTATTTCGGTTTCATTAGAAAATCGATAATCATTAAATGAATTAATAATTGGCTGAAAATATAAAGTAGAATAAATTATCATCAGTTTATTCAAGTTATAATTTAAATTTAAATAAGAACTTAATCTTATATTATTTTCTTTTGTACTATAGTTTAATTTTTCCTGCTCAAAAAAAGAAGAAATTCCAAAATAATGATTAAAAATATTTGTTCTTAATCCACCTCCTAAAAGAATTCTGTTATCAATTTTTCTAATTGGATCATATTGATTTTGAAGAAATGACTCTATTGTTATTTTTGAATTTATTTTATTATTTATTCTAAGGTGTTGGAAGCCATCATTAGAAAAGTCAATACCAGCTCCTCTATCAAGATTAATTTCATTAATTAAAAAAATAGTCCATGATTTGTAATTCCAGTTTAGAAATATCTCATTTTCCATTTCCCAATCAACTTCATTTACTTTTTTAAAATCATAAGCAATATTAATATATCCATTAAATTGTTTGTTGTTTTCATTTCTTAAGGACTCAACATTAACAATTTGAGAATAATTTGTAAATGGTAATAAAAAAAATAATAAAAAAGTAATAAATATTTTCATCAATCAAATTTATTAAATAAAGGATTTTTATTTGAATAAAATCAAAAAATATCAATCATTTATTTAATTGTTGATTTTTTGATTAATTTAATTGCATTTTTTTTCCCTTCTATATCAATTACTTCTGATTCTTTTTTATAATTATTAAGCCAAATTTTTATAATTTTTAATACTCCAGGATATTTTTCTTTTAATTCCTTTTTTGAACTTATTTGATTTAAAGGAGAACTTGAATGGATAAATAAAATTTTAGGATCACTTTTTTCTTTATCTAATGTATTGATTATTGCTATAGGTTTTGCTTGAATTGTATCGCCAATTTCAAACCTATTTCCAATTACAATAGCATCCAAAGGATCATTATCCCCACTATTATTTGTATTTAATATCATTCCATAATTAAAAGGATAATTCAGATAATTAATAGTTCGGGGTAAATTATTTAAAGAATCTCTTTCAATTTTATTATTTATCTTATTAAATTCCCATTTTTCATTAGTTCCTACTGGTATTTCAATTAAAATTGAATATTCTTTTATTGTAATTAAATCTAATTTGTCTTTTGATTCTTTACATCCTATAAAGATTATAATTAAAAGAAATATTTTTTTCATTTTATTATAATATTCTTAAATATATTTTCTGATGTTTTTCTACCCAATAAATCATATTTAAAATAATTTTTTTTAGATGTTTTATATTCAAAAATTGAATTAATCTGACAGTTAGAGCTAAAAAAATGATGAGAATCTATAGATCCGTTAGCATAAGTCCAATTTAAGCTTGAATAACTGGGGTCATCTACATTTATACAATTTAAATTTGGATTATCTTTAATAACTATATCTGTAATATTATGGTTGTTACCATTTCTTAAATCTAAATAAACTAAATTTAAATTTTTATCACAACCTAACTCTTGTATTGGATTATTTGATAGAGTTAATGAATCAATTAAGTTTTGTTCCAAATCAAGACTTGTAAGATTTATATTATTACTTAAATCTATTGAAGATATTTGGTTATTTTCTAAATCTAATCGATGTAATTTTAAGTTGTTGTTTAAATTAATACTATTAATATTATTTGATTCGCAATCTAAAAAGTATAGTTCTGTATTTGTATTTAAATTAATAGAAGTTAATTGATTTAGTTCACAATCTAACCAATATAATTTATTGTTGTTAGATAAATCTAAACCAGATAAATAATTATACCTTACATTAAGTTCTTCAATTTGTTTAATATTATCAATATTGAGATTAAATAATTGATTGTCTTCACAATTTAAATACTTTAATGAATCATTATTTAAAATAAGATTATTCAAATTGTTTGCTTGTATATTTAAATACTGTAGAGATAAATTTGAACTTACATCTAATTCAGTAATCTGATTTGACCAGCACTCCAGGTGTTTTAGATACAATAATCCATTAGTAAATAAATAATTAATGTTATTAAGATTGCAATAAACATCTTCTAAAAACATGTTGCTTGATAAGTCTAAACTATCTAAATTATTTCCAATGCATGAAATAATTTTTAAATTATTAAAATCTTCAATTCCTTTAAGGGAATTAATATTTTTAAAATCAATATTTAAATTTATGATGGTATCAATAGATGTTTTATTAATATAATTATCTAGTATACTATCATAACCTAGATTAATAAAATGTTGTTCAAAATTATCATCAGGAATATATGTGGATTGAGCATATACTAAATTTGATGAAAGTAAAATAAATAGAAATAGAAATTGAAATGATTTCATTAACCAATGATGTATTGTAGACCAATTCGAATTTCATTTTTAAATGGATTTGATGTATTTAATGGTGGAGAAAATAAATCTCCAATACTATTCATATTGCCATCGTATATTTCTCTTCTGAACTGGATTTTAAGTACATTCATGTGTTCATTAAATCTGTAGTTGTATCCAATACTTATTGTTTGTTGTTGAATTCCAGGTAAAGAAACTGTACCATTTATATCTGTATGATCATATCTTAAAGCAAATACGGAATTATATCTTTTAAGAAGATAGTTTCCCTCAATTAGTAATCCAATTGTATTAGAATTTTCTCTTTGAGAATTTTCCCATAAATAGTCAATACTATGAGCTTCAGCTAAAAAACTAAAACCTTTGTACATTATAGCGAAATCAAATTCATATGATTTTTTTGTTCCATTTATTTTATAATATATGATTTCATCAAAAACATCTGTTTCGCTTTTTGTAGAAGATCGATAACTGGAACCTAGAGAAAAAATAGGAGTGGAGGAATGAGCTAAATCTAGAGATCTATATTTCATTTTTGTTGGGTATGCAAGTTCAATTCTGCCAATGTATTCAAGGTTTCCACTTGCATCATTATCAGAAACTAAATCTTTTTCTCCATCAACAATAGAACTAAATAATTGAATTTTATCATTTAATATTCCATAAGATAAATGCAGACCTATATCTCTTCTATGTTGACCTTCATCGATAATTTGAGCTCTTTTTAGCCATGGTTGGTAGATTATTGCTGTTTTACTATGTCTTGAAAAAGGAAGTTTAGTAAAGCCAACAGTAGTTTCAAGTTTATTATTGAATGTTACATATGCATCCATTAAGGGCTGTTCGTTGTCTTTGAGTTTAGCAAAATCTAAATGCATTTCATATTCAATCTTTCTTTTACTAACACTTCCTTCTAGCTTAATTCTTGCATCTTTTAGTTTAAATAGATTTTTTTCTTGTTTATTATTTGTTTCTATTGAATCATTAGGGTACCATCTATATTTATAATATGTCGTTATATTTCCTCTAATTTCTAAATTATCATAGCCTTTATTAAAAGTATATTGTGAAAACACCAAATTTGGAATCAATAAAAAGAAAAATAATTTTTTCATAATTCTGGAATGTCAAAAAAGTATACAGTCGAAAGTTTATCGGAGGTAATGAGCATTTGATTTTTATATATACATATTCCTTCAGCTCCAATTAAATTTAGGTTGAATTTTTTTTTGATTTTATAATTTGTTATATCTAAAACATATATACAATGATCTTGTTCGCTTAAAACCAATAATTCATCTTTATAAATAATTATATCAGATGCCTCTTTGATATTTAAAAGAACTTGATTAGTAATCTGCAAATCTTTATTTAGGATAGTAAGTAAGCATGGATTTTTTTCAGTTATTACAAATAAGTTGTTATTATAATGTGTAACTCCTTCATATCCTCTGTTTAGCCTGCCAGAGTATGGTAGAGTAACAGTTTTTAAAAGTTGAAATTCATTATCATATTTAAGTAATTTTCTAGATCTTTCTTCGATTAAATAAATATTATTTCCACTAATTGTTACGCC
Organism: uncultured Bacteroidota bacterium; assembly: GCA_902579065.1. Lineage (GTDB taxonomy): Bacteria > Bacteroidota > Bacteroidia > Flavobacteriales > BACL11. Next base: position 7,763 of record CACHFI010000003.1, on the reverse strand, counting down.
TTCAAAATCTTCACCATAAATTTTAAGATTTTCAATTTGATAATTTTCAGGATTAAATGAATATACATTTCCATCATCACTTGAAATGATACATTTTCCATTAGAGCAATATATGCCTGATGGTTCTCCAGCATTAATTTTAATTTTTTTGTTTGGTACAAGAGTTTCACTAAAAATTAATGACAAGAATGAAATTAATAAAATTTTCATTTTAGAATTGTTTAACCCAATTATTCATCCATCCACTTCCATATATTGCCTCACATCCATTAGAGGTTGAATTTGCAGTCCATTGAGCGATTATTTGATCATTTCCATTCAGTGAGCCAGATGGTTCAGCAACTGATGGAGTATATTGAATATTTTGACTACAATTATTTATAGAAACATTTGAAAAGGTTACACTATAATCCATAACTGATAAATTACAATGTGAACCAGTTATTTCTATTCCTAAATCAAAGTTATCTATTAATAAGTTTTGAATATCAACTCTAGCACCACTTCTTACTCTTACTGCAGATTCTTCTCCAAACCCATTAACAGTTATATTCGATAAATTAAGATTTGTTCTTGGGATAGCTTCAGGAAATGTTTCGTCATTATCAATTTGAATTGCTTCATCAGAACCAATTTCTTCTATTTGTTCAATATACCAATATGAACCTGTTCCTATCCAACCATATTCTAAATCAACACAATCTTGATCTATATGGGTTACAACTAAATGGTTTACATCAACTGATCCACCATTTATTTTTAATCCATCGTTTTTACAATTATATATTTGAACATAATCTACTAAAGTATTTGATCCAACACCATTAAGTTGCAAACCATTTGATTTTTTACCTGGCTCAAGTTCTTGCCCTGCATACTCAATAATTATATATTTTAAAATACCTGAATTATCTTCATTATTATTTCCACCATAATCACCAGTATTCTCATAACCACTTGCATAACCGTTATTTTTATTTGTTTGTGCAAAACCATTAATATGAATACCTGACCAAGATTCAGTAATAAGATCTTCATGGGTAAATCGGATTGGTTGATCACTTGTTCCTTGAGCAATAATTTTCCCTCCTTGTCTAATTGATAAATAAGTAGGAGAACTATAAGATTCAGCTGTAATGGTTGCTCCTGATTCTATAGTTAAAATTACACCAGAGTTTACATATGTATTACCTCTTATTTTCCAACATTGATCTGAGTTAATAGTAAAATCCTCATTTATTTCACCGCTAATAACATTACAATTATTTTCTTGATATAAGAAGTTATAAGAATTTGTAGGTGTTGAAATTGGATCTATATCTTCTTCTTTGAGGCAGGAAGTTGTAATAAATAAAACAGTAATTACTGAAAGATTTAATAATATTTTCATTGAACAAATAAAATTTTTTTGATTAGAATTAGTGTATACTATATTTTAAATTTATGTAAAGTCTACTTTATCAATAATAACTCTCCAATTTTATTGGTAATTGAGTCTTTGAAGTCAACAATTCTTAATTTGTATAAATAAATTCCGCTTGCTTGATTATCTCCTGTCCAAGCAATATTAGTGTTAGATTTTTTATAAAAGATTTTCTCTCCCCATCTATTAAAAATAGTTATTTCAATTTCTTTTGCACCATTACATTTAATTTCAAATTCATCATTTAACCTGTCATTGTTTGGAGTAAATGAATTAGGAACATAGTACTCTAATCTAGGATAAATGTTAATGTTTTTAATCACCGTATCAATACAGTTATTTTCATTAGAAGAAATTAATACAATTTCAACATTACCAGTATCTAAAAAACTATAAAAGAAACTTTCCTGATTGACATTAAACTCATCATTACCAATGATCCAATATGATTTATTTAGATTTGGTGATAAATCAACAATTTCTATTTGTTGATCAATAAAAATATTATAGTCTGAGACATAAAAATCTGTTTTGTATTCAGGAAACAATTTTATTTCAGTATATGAATTGAAATTTTCATTAATACATATATTTTTATCTTCAATCTTTAAAATTTTATAAACTCCCTGAACATTGGAAAGAAAACTATAAAAATCTGAATTAATATTATTAATATTAAAAGTGTCAGATGAATTTGTATATGTTAAATTATATGGTTTTACAGCATCAGTAGATATTATAATTTCAAGTAGTGTATCAATACTACACACTGTACTTCCACCATTAATATTTCCTGATGGTATTGGATTAACCTCCATAAAAAAACCAAAATCTATTTTTTTTATACATCCATTATTATCAATGATTTTATCAAAATATAGATTTGATGAACTGTCCAGGTCATAAATTGGATTATTTATTCCATCATATAACAAGCTTTTTTCATTATTATTAATTTTATAAATAATTGAACATGGAAAACTAGCCCCTGAAACCTGAGAAATTATAACTGCACTTTCATTTTGACAAATGCTTTGATTTGGGTGAGAAAAATTATAAATTAATTCATCATTAATATCTTCAATTTCAAAGTTATTTGAAACACTACATCCATTAATATCATTCAAAACATAAGAATAAATCCCACTTTTTAAATTGTAAATTGAAATTTGATTTGAATTGTAGCCATTTGGCCCACTCCAATTAATATTATAATTTGGAGTTCCCCCAGTAACAGCTATTGTTATATAACCTAAGCTATCACCAAAACAAATATTATTTTCAATATTAAGTGTTTGAACATTAATATTACTTGGGCTTACTATATTAAATGATGTGTCAATAATACATTGATTGCTATCAATAATAGTTAAATAATACAAACCATTTGTAAGCTGATTTGGATTTGCTGAATACCAGTTTTCTAAATAAGGCTGAGTTCCCCCACTAATATTCAACAGAACACTTCCTGTGGAATCAAAGCATTTAGGATTGTTAATTATAAAACTAATATTAGGGCTTTCAAATATCTCAAAACTTATACTGTCTATTGATATACATCCATTAGTATCAATAAATTCATATTTAACTTCATGGGTTCCTAAACCTAAAATTTTTGGATTCAATGAATTTTGATTATATAAATTTTCATTTACATAAAAATTACCTCCAGTAGGTGAAGCATTATTAAGGATTATATTATTGCCATTATCACAAGTATTATTTATTGGGTTTAGATTAATTGGTGTAGATGATAAAATATTTATGTTTATAGAATCTTTGCTAGAACAATTATTAGTATCGGTATATTCGTACATTAATAAATTATATCCAATATTTAATAAAGATGGATCAAAAACAGATGATAAAATATTATTTAAAAAATATTGTCCTCCTGATGGAATAGCGTGATTTAATAAAAATGGTTTATTGTTATTACAATACTCATTATTTATGCCCAATAATTGTACTGAAGGTTGTGGATATATTGTTATCAGTATTGATGCTGAATCTGAACAACCAATATTATTATTATAAATATATTCTAAAGAATGTGTTCCGCTACCTAAATAGTTAGGAGTTATACTGTCTGTAATTGTTCCATTTACGTAATAGTCTCCACCTGTTGGAAATCCATTATCAATTAAAAAGCTAGCTTGATTTTCACATAAATTGTTAATTGGATTTAAGCTAGCAGAAACAGATAATAGATTTATATTAATAAATCCAACAGAACTTCCGATACATCCATTATTATCTATAACATTGTCAATATAGTAAATGGTGTTTGTACTTGCTTGTAATAAAATTGAATCACCATTAGAGTAATTATTAAAAAATAATGTGTCAGTATTATTAAATATATTAAAACTAATAGGTGCAGAGCTATTAATATTAGGCAAAATAGTATGTATATCACCATAGCATAAGTCAATTTGACTTGAATCAATGTAAATTATTGGAGATGAATTAATTGTAACTTGTAAAGATGAATTTAATAATGTTAAAATTGATCCACCATTTCCTTGATCTGAAACATAGTAAAGGTTAAAGTTTGTTGAATTTTGTATTGGAATAGTAAATAAATTTGATCCGCTATTTAGATTTGCAGTATATGGAAAAAAACTAAATGCTGCAGTAAATGGGCCAATTCCCCCAACGATATTAATATCAATTATTATTGTGTCTGCTTGGCATAAGTTAGATTGATTTACAGAAAGAGATGCAGTTTGACAAAATAAATTATTGCTAATTAATAAAAACACACATACGTAAAATAAATTTTTCACATAACAAAATTAATTTATGCCATTTTTTTGAAGTTTTTTAAAATTTAATAAATTATTAATTTGATGTTAATAGTATGACATTTAGATTAATAATTTGTTAATTCATAGGTAACAGTAGTTTCAAATATCTTTAGTTTTTTGCAAAATAAAAATTGTGAAAAAAATAACTCTACTTTTAAACTTTTTGATTTGTTCAAATTTTTTAATATCTCAAAATTTATTATTTAATGAAGTACTTGCTTCAAACGATTCTTTAATGACAGATAGCTATGGAGATTATGATGATTGGCTAGAAATTTATAACAATAGTTCTATTCCTGTTAATTTAAATGGATATAAGTTGTATGATGATCCAAATATAACATCCTGGTTTTTTCCTGATACTACCATTGCAGCTTATGGGTATATTGTCATTTGGTGTGATGATCAATTATTTCAAAACTCAAATGGTTGGAATAGTGATATGCATGCTAATTTTAAAATTAATAAAGATGGCGAAACTGTATATTTTAAAGATCCAGCTGGTAATTTAGTAGATACTATTCATTGGAACAACTTACCTACTGATACTGCTTGGGCTAGGATACCTAATGCTACTGGTCCTTTTACTTTAACAACTAACTATACTTTTGGTGCAAATAATAATCCTTCAAATATAAATCATAAAGCTTTTGAGAAAATTAGAATTTCCCCGATTCCTTCTAAATCAATTTTTAAGATAAATACTAATTATGTTGTTGATGAGTATGAAATAATTGATTTATATGGGAGAATTGTAGATTCAGGAATTGTTAGAAGCAAGGATTTTTTTCTTGATTTAGGCTATCTTAAAAGAGGATATTATTTTATTGTTTTTCAAAATAAATTCCAAAACATAAGTTACACCAGAAAAATAATATTAAATTAATATAAGATAATTTTTAGTTAACTTAATCTTTACAAATTTTGTTTTTTTGTTATTAATTAATTTATATTCGATTAAGATTTATGAAATTTTAGTGAAATAGGTTTGGTTTATTAAAATAACCAAAAATTATATTCACATGAAATCGTTAAAATTATCATTAGTTTTTTTTCTTTCTTTTGCCTCTCTTTCCCTCTTTTCACAGAGTAATATTGTAGAACAAAGTTTTGAAGGAAGTGGATCTTGGACATATACATCTTTGCCAAATCCATATACAGTTTACAATCCTCCAACTGACATTTGGGGAATTTGTGGTACTTCATATTCTTCCACATCATCTAACCCTCAAGTTTATGGATATGCTGATGTTGTAGCCCCTTTTTTAGCAGGTATAACTACTGCTTCAGATGGTAATCATTATTGGGGTGTTCAAGATATAACTAACCCATATTCAGATACAGTATGGACAAATGGTTCTATTAGAGATTCAGCAACTTTAGCTAATTTAAATGTCCAAAATATCCCATCTTTTCCAGTTTTTGGAGGTGCTTTTTGGCATACTATAGATTTTGCTCCTGTTCCTTTGCCAATTGGCGGGCCTTTTGATGTAAAATTAGCATTTGATTATTATGTTAATGGTTTTGATTCTGGTGATAATCTAGGTTATCAGATTGCATATGATGACAGTAGTGATTGGGGAGCTATGAATGTTTTATTTGCTGGAACTTCTGGTGGTGGAGCATTTACAAGTGGATGGGAAACTTTTGAAATAACTCTTGATTCAACAGCATCTTTTGTGAGGTTAAGGGTAGGAGCTATTCAAAATGGTGGTAATGATTTTGGTTCATTTGATAATTTTAGAGTGTTTTTAGATGTTGGTGATCTTACACCTCCATCTGTGGTTGATCTTTGGGCTCCAAATTCGAATACATTAATGTGTGCAATGTCTGAACCTGTATTAAATGCTACTCCATCATCATTTTCTGGAGTTTCAGTTAATACTGTAACAACAAATTCTACTAATGATACTTTAACATTAAATCTATCTTCTTCTTTATTAACAGGGATATACACTGATGTATATTTTTCTGGATTATCTGATAATGCTGGTAATATTATGATTAATGATACAGTTTCAGTTATTTTTAATGATATGTCTTTATTAGATGGTCTGACCATTACTGAAATAATGTTTAATGATCCAGGCAATTATGATAATTTAGAATATCTTGAATTCTACAATTCTTCTTCTAATGATTTAGCTCTTGGTGGGCTAGAAATTGTAGATGGTATAACATTTTTATTCCCTGAATTTACTCTTTCTTCTGGTACATATGCAATTTTAGCAAAAGGGGCTTTTTCTGGAACTTCTCCTTGTAATACCTATACATATGGATGTGGTTTTCAAACATTTTTTGGTTTTGCTCCTGATTTTCAATGGTATTCAGGTGCTTTGAGTAATAATGGTGAAGAGATTTTAATAGTTAACACTCTCGGTGACACAACATTGTTTTTTGATTATGACGATGGTTGGGCAGGTAGCTTAGGAGATGGTCCTGGTCATTCACTTGAAAGATGTGATGTGTTATCAGATATTAATTTAGGAACAAATTGGACTGCAGTAGATGATTTAGTAGTTTCTTCTTGTTTATCCTGTTTACCAGGATTAGGTTTAAGTGGTTCAACTATTTTTGCAAACCCAGGAGATTTATGTCCACTTGACAATTCTGCTCCAATTGTTGCAAATTATAATATTACTTCTTCAAATTCATTAAATATTGTATTTAATGAATCTTTAAGTTCAGTAAGTACTTCTAACTTTTCATTATCTGGTAATACAATTTCTTCAGCTCAATTTTCTGGTTCTTTTCAAGATTCTATTGATGTTACATTTTCAAATAATTTTATTAATGGAACAAATAATGATCTAATAGTTACTGGATTGTCTGATTATTCTGGAAATATAATGATAGATGATACATTATCTTTTATTTTTAATGATTTAACTTCTAATCTTGTTATTTCTGAAATTAATTTTAACGATTTAGGAAATTATGATAATTTAGAATACATTGAGATTTTTAATAGTGACTCTGTTGCAATTAATCTTGGAGGATTATCATTAAATTGTGATGACTGTTTGAATGGATATGGATCTGGAGCAGTATATAACTTTCCAGTTGCAACTTTAAACGCTGGAGATTATTATGTTATTGCAAAAAGACCCTACACTGGATCTAGTAATGGATGTGATCAAAATCCATATGGATGTGGTTTTCAAACAGTTTTTGGTTTTGCTCCAGATGGAGAATATGAGTTGGATGTTTATGGTTTAAGTAATACTGATCAATTATTACAAATAGTTAATTCTAATGGATTATCTATTGATTCTGTTCATTATGACGATGGTTGGGCAAATAGTGCTGCTGATGGAAATGGTGCATCTTTGGCTTTATGTGATTTATATGGTGATAATAGTTTGTCAACTGCTTGGATAGCATCAACAGACTCAGTTACTTTAGCTTGTAATCCAACATGTAACGGATCATTTACTGGTTCTACTAGTGAATTTGTCTTAGGTTCTCCAGGAACAGCCGAATTAGGATGTATATTGGGATGTACAGATCCTCTAGCCACAAACTTTGAT
>CACHFI010000002.1 GCA_902579065.1 uncultured Bacteroidota bacterium | reverse complement strand
AATTCAATAACACGAAATAGCATGAAAAATTCAATTTCCCTATCTAATGATGAGGTTCAGTCTCGAATGGCAAAAAATGAAAAGTATGTTATTAGAATAAAGATGCCAAGAAATGAAGAAGTTAAGATTAATGATTTAATAAGAGGTTGGGTTGCAGTGAATACCAACAATATGGATGATAAAGTTATCTTTAAATCTGACGGCATGCCAACATATCATTTAGCAAATGTTGTTGATGACTATTTGATGAAAATAACTCATGTCATAAGAGGAGAGGAGTGGCTTCCATCTGCACCCTTACATGTTTTACTTTACAAATATTTGGGCTGGGAAAAAGAAATGCCAGAATTTGCACATTTACCACTCATATTAAAGCCAGATGGAAATGGTAAATTAAGTAAAAGAGATGGTGATAGACTAGGTTTTCCTGTATTTCCAACTGAATGGAAAAATCCTGAAAGCCTAGAAATAAGTTCAGGCTATAGGGAAGAAGGATATTACCCAGAATCATTTATAAATATGCTGTCTCTTTTGGGTTGGAACCCTGGTACAACAAAGGAGATTTTTTCTTTGGAAGAATTAATAAAAGAATTTTCGCTTGAAAGAGTAGGTAAGTCAGGAGCAAAATTTGATTTTGATAAAACAAAATGGTTTAACCAGCAGTATTTAAGAAATAAGGATGATTTTGATTTAGCTGATGAACTTATTCCTCTATTAAAAGAACAGGGTTTTAGTGCTGAAAAAAAGTTTGTTGTTAGAGTTTGTAATGAATTGAAAGAACGGGCAACATTTGTTTCAGACATGCTAAATGAGGGAAGATATTTTTTTGAAGCTCCAACTAACTATGATGAAAAGACGGTTAGAAAAAAATGGAAAGAAAACACCCCTGAGATTCTTGAAGCATTAAAAGCAAGACTTTTAAATCTTGATGAATTTACTTCAAATAAAATACAATTAGAGTTTCAAGGAATTTTAGCACAGTTTAATATTGGAATGGGTCAATTACTTCCTCAGTTTAGGCTAGCATTAACAGGAATTGGAATGGGCCCCTCATTATTTAATATTTCTGAGATTATTGGCAAAAAAGAAACACTTACAAGAATAGAAACAGCTATTAATAATATTTAGTATGGGATTAATTAAGATAGAAGGAATTAAATTATTTGCATATCACGGCCATTTACCAGAAGAGGCAGTTTTAGGCGGTCATTTTATTGTTAATGTTTATGTAAATTCTGATACAAGTGAGGTAGAAAAATCAGATGATTTACAGGATACAGTTGACTATGTTAAACTAATTAATATTGTTGAAGAGCAAATGGCAATTAGATCTAATATGATTGAACATGTTGCAGCAAGAATTGCTGATCAAATACTAACTTTAGATTATGTTCATAATGTTGAGGTCGAGGTTGAAAAATTAAACGTTCCAATTGATTCAGTTTTTACCAAAATTTCAGCAAAAATTAAAAGAGATAAGTAATTATTTTTTTGACATTCTCCACGCCAACATAGCTATTGGAATATAAGCACAACTTAGGTCCAAAATAATAAACCAACAAGTAGCTGGTAAAATTATAAGATGCTAGATATGTCTAGTTTATTAAGTACTGTTGATTTAAGTTCGCTAATTTTAATGCGTTCTTGTTTCATGCTGTCTCGATTTCTTAATGTCACAGAATTATTGTCAAGTGTTTCATGATCAATAGTTATACAGTATGGTGTTCCTATTGCATCTTGCCTTCTATATCTTTTTCCAATAGAATCTTTTTCTTCGTATTGACATTTAAAATCAGTTTGAAGAGAGTGGAGAATTTCTCTTGCTTTTTCAGGAAGCCCATCCTTTTTTGTTAAAGGAAGAATAGCTAGTTTAATAGGGGCAAGTTGAGGAGGAATTTTTAAAACGATTCTTTTTTCATCATCACTAACCATTTCTTCTACATACGAACTAGTTAAAATCGCCAAGAACATTCTATCAAGACCAATAGAGGTTTCAACAACATATGGAACATAATGCTCATTGATTTCAGGATCAAAGTATTGCATTTTTTTACCTGAATATTGCATGTGTGCTTTTAGATCAAAGTCTGTTCTTGAATGAATTCCCTCCAGTTCTTTAAAGCCAAATGGAAATTTGAATTCAATATCACATGCAGCATTGGCATAATGAGCTAGGTTTTCGTGGTCATGGAATTTGTAGTTTTTATTACCCATGTTAAGATTTTTGTGCCAACTTAATCTAGCTTTTTTCCAATATTCGTACCATTTCATTTCTTCTCCAGGTCTAACAAAAAATTGCATTTCCATTTGCTCAAATTCTCTCATTCTAAAAATAAATTGTCGTGCAATAATTTCATTTCTAAAAGCTTTTCCGATTTGTGCAATTCCGAAAGGAATTTTCATTCTTGATGATTTTTGAACATTTAAAAAATTCACAAAAATTCCTTGTGCAGTTTCTGGACGCAAATAAATTTCGGAACTTGATTCAGATGTAGATCCAATTTCAGTTTTGAACATTAAATTAAATTGTCTTACGTCTGTCCAATTGCATGTGCCTGAAATAGGACATTTTATTTCTAATTCTTCAATTAAACTTTTTATATCAGAAAGGTTGTTTTCAGACAAAGAATTGGTTAAAACTTTTTTTATTTCTTCAATTTTTTGATTTCGCTCTATCACTCTTTTATTAGTAGTGATGAATTCATTTTTATTAAATTGATCTCCAAATTTTTTACTCGCCTTTTCTATATCTTTCTGAATTTTATTTTCAATTTTTTGTATATAATTTTCAATTAAAACATCAGCTCGATATCTTTTTTTAGAATCCTTATTATCAATTAGAGGATCATTAAATGCATCAACATGTCCTGACGCTTTCCATGTTGTGGGGTGCATGAAAATTGAGGAATCTATTCCGACTATATTTTCATGCATATTAACCATAGATTTCCACCAATATTCTTTAATGTTGTTTTTGAGTTCAACACCATTTGGTCCATAATCGTATGCTGCAGATAATCCATCATATATTTCAGATGATTGAAAAACAAAGCCATATTCTTTACAATGACCTATGATTTTTTTAAATAAATCCTCATTATTTGTCATAGCACAAATCTAATAATTCTCAAATTATAATTATGTAATTTTACAATATGATTGAAATTGATGGAAAAATTATTTCAAAGGAAATTTTTGAAAAAAAATTTGTTTGTGACCTTACCTCTTGTAAAGGCGCTTGTTGTGTTGAAGGTGATTCTGGCGCGCCACTTCTTAAATCTGAAATTAAGGAGCTAAAAAAAATTCATAAAAAAGTAAAGAGCTACATGTCAGAAAAAGGACTTGAAGTTGTTGAAAAAAAGGGGGTTTATGTTGTGGATCAGGAAGGAGACCTAACTACCCCGTTAATTAATGACAGAGAGTGCGTATATGTAGTTTTTGAAAATGGAATTTCAAAATGTGCAATTGAAAAAGCCTACATTGATAAAAAAATCAATTTCAAAAAACCAATTTCCTGTCATTTGTATCCAATACGCATTACAGAATACGAAAAGTTTGATGCTATAAATTATGAATCAAATAAAATATGTTCTTCTGCCTGTAAGTTAGGTAATGAGATGCAAATTCCGGTATTTAAATTTTTAAAGGAGCCTTTAATTAGAAAATATGGGCAGCAATTTTATAATAAACTTTATGAGGTAAGTAAAGTATTATAAATCTTATTTAAATGCATTTTCGCCTGTAATATCTAATCCTGTAATGAGAAGATGTATGTCATGGGTTCCTTCATATGTGATCACAGATTCTAAGTTCATCATATGTCTCATAATAGAATATTCCCCAGTTATTCCCATCCCCCCAAGGATTTGCCTTGCTTCTCTTGTGATGTTCAAAGCCATTTCTACATTATTTCTTTTACACATAGATATTTGAGCGGAGGTTGCTTTATCTTCATTTTTAAGTTGCCCTAATCTTAGGGTAATAAACTGAGCTTTTGTTATTTCAGTTATCATTTCTGCAAGTTTCTTTTGTTGAAGTTGAAAAGCGGCAATTGGCTTACCAAATTGAATCCTTTCTTTTGAATATCTTAGAGCTGTATCGTAGCAGTCCATTGCCGCACCAATTGCTCCCCAAGCAATTCCATACCTTGCCGAGTCCAAACACCCAAGTGGGGCTCCAAGCCCATCTTTATTTGGCAAAATATTTTCTTTTGGAATTTTTACATTATCAAAAACTAGTTCTCCAGTTGCTGAAGCCCTTAAACTCCATTTGTTATGAGTTTCAGGTGTTGTAAACCCCTCCATCCCTCTTTCAACAATCACTCCTTTTATACGTCCTTCTTCGTTTTTTGCCCAAACTACAGCAATATCTGCAAAGGGAGAGTTAGAAATCCACATTTTAGCACCATTAAGAATAAAATGATCCCCCATATCTTTTATGTTCGTAGTCATTCCACCAGGATTTGAACCGTGATCAGGCTCAGTTAATCCAAAACACCCCATAAGTTCGCCAGTAGCTAATTTGGGTAGATATTTTTTGCGCTGATCTTCATTTCCATACTTGAATATTGGATACATTACAAGAGAAGATTGTACTGATGCTGTAGACCTAATACCACTGTCTCCTCGCTCAAGTTCCTGCATAATGATACCGTATGATATGTTATCTAATCCAGCTCCACCATATTCAACAGGAATATATGGTCCAAAAGCACCTATTTCTGCAAGTCCAGGCAAAATTTGACTCGGGAATTCGGCCTTTTGACATGCATCTTCAATTATAGGAGAGATTTCTTTTTTTACCCATTCTCTAGCTGCCTCTCTAATTAATTTGTGTTCATCCGTAAGTAGCTCATCCATATTAAAATAATCTGGAGCTTGAAAAAGATCTTGTTTCATATCATTAAAATTTTTACAAAAATATTGTTTTTAATAAGATTAATGAATAACTAATTTATTTAAAATGTTTAAAAAGGTATTTTTGCTATAATTATGCTACCTATACCACAAATATTAATTGATAATTCTTTTATATTTAGTATAATTTTAGGATCTATTTTTCTTTTAGGCTTATTAAGAGCATTTTATTGGAAATATACAAGATTGATGTTAAACGCACCTTTTCAATACAGGTATGCAAGCCAATATTTAAGACAAGATAATGCATTTACAGAAAGAGTTAGCTGGATCGCATTTTTAATTTTAATACTAAATTTTTCATTGTTATTAATTTTTAATAAATCTTATTATTCCTTTTTTGGAAGCTATTTCTCAATTTTTCTTTCAATCGCAAGCTTTTATCTACTGAAATATTTAATATTAAATTTTTTGGGAAAAATGTTATTTGCTGAAGAAATATCTCGTTTAACAGTTTTTTATTCTTTCTTGTCTGATAAAGCATTAGGTATAATTATTACTCCGTTTATTTTGATTTTATTCTTTTTTGCATTTAATATTAATCATATAATTCTATCTATAATTTTATTTTTCTCTGTATGTTTCCTTGTTTTTAAATTATACTGGATTTGGCAAGTAGGCACTAATTCATTTGGCCTTTCATCAGTATATATATTTTTGTATCTTTGCATTCTAGAAATTTATCCTTTTGTATTTATTACAAAAGGATTTTTTTACTAAAATATTAGCAATGTCTTCAGTAAAAGCAAAAGTTAAATCAATATTAATTTCACAGCCTCAGCCCACGGGTAAATGTCCCTATGCTGTTATAAAGAAAAAATATAATTTAAAAATTGATTACAGACCATTTATACATGTTGAAGAAATCTCTTCAATTGAATTTAGAGAACAAAGAATTAGTATATTGAATCATGATGCAGTGATTTTCACCAGTAAGCATGCCATGGACCATTATTTTGGTATGTGTGAAAAGTTGAGAATTAAGGTACCAGATTACACAAAATATTTCTGTGTTTCTGAGGCAATCGCTCACTATTTACAAAACTTTATAACTTTTAGGAAACGTAAAGTATTTACTGGGGAGCAAACTTTTGCGAGTCTCATTCCGGTAATGGAAAAACATAGTGACAGCAAATTTATATACCCATGTTCAGATGTTTTAAAAAACAGAGTTAACAAATCATTGCTAGAAAGTAATCTTAACTATACAATGGCTCAAATGTATAAAGTTGCGTGTTCAGACTTGTCAGATCTTGCAGATGTAAAATATGATGTTTTGGTGTTTTTTAGTCCAACTGGAATAAAATCACTATTTGAAAACTTCCCTGACTTTGTGCAGGGCGAAACCAGACTGGCAATTTTTGGACCAACAACCGTTAAGTCTGTTGAAGATCATGGGCTTCGCGTTGACATAAAGGTCCCAAATAAGAACGCTCCATCAATGTCAATGGCTCTTGATCAGTACATAAAAGAGGCAAATAAAAGGAGGAGATAGATAGTATGTACACCTTTAGTAAGTCAGAAAGGCTTTGCAATAGAACATTAATACAAAATCTATTTTTAAATGGGCAATCAATTTCTGAAGACTTCATAAGATTAGTATACTTAAAGTCTAATCAAACACAGAAGCATTTAAAAAGTCAAATTGTTGTCCCAAAAAAAAATGTATCTGGAGCTGTAGAAAGGAACCATATAAAAAGACAAATTAAGGAGTCTATTAGAAAAAATAAGTTTGTTTTAATTGACTTTTTTAAAGAAAATAAAATTTACATGAATTGTGCAGTAATTTATCAAAGTAGAAATAAGTATCCCTCAAATATTATTGAAGAAAAAATAATTATTTTATTTAAGCGTTTAATTAGTAAATTATGAAAAATATTTTTTCTTTGATTTTTCTTTCAATTATATACATATATCAAAATTTAATTTCGCCGCTTATACCCGCACGCTGTCGTTATACACCTACATGTTCACAGTATTCTAAAGAATCAATAAAAAAACATGGGCCTTTTAAAGGAATTGTTCTTACTTTTAAACGAATAATTAAATGTCATCCCTGGGGAGGAAGTGGTTATGACCCAACACCATAATAAAATGAGTAAAAAAATAAAAATATTTGTTGTTTCATGTGTAGTTATTCTATCTTCATTTAGCTTCACAGATAGTTATTTTGAGATTGCCAAGAATTTAGACATATTCACTACTGTTTACAGGGAGTTGAATAATTACTACGTAGATGAAACAGATCCAGGTAAGTTAATGAAAACAGCTATTGATAAAATGCTTAAATCATTAGACCCATATACTAATTATATTCCGGAATCAGAAATAGAAGATTTTCAATTTATGACAACCGGTCAATATGGGGGTATTGGCGCAGTAATTACAAAAAGAAAAGACTATGTTTTTATTAGTGAGCCATACAAGGGTTTTCCAGCTCAAAAGGCAGGTTTAATTGCGGGTGATAAAATTTTAGAAATAGACGGAGAAAGTGCAAAAGGAAAAAACACTGAGGAGGTTAGTAAGGCTCTAAAAGGGCAGCCAAATACAGCTGTTGAATTACTTATTGAAAGACCATATATGAAAGAACCTTTTACCGTTAATTTTAAAAGACAAAAAATTTCTGTCAAAAGCGTGCCCTACTTTTCTTATGTTGATGATGGAATAGGTTATATAAAATTACGAAGTTTTACAAGAGACTGTAGTAAAGATATTAAGGAAGCTCTTTTGGATTTGAAAAAACAAGGAGAATTGAGGGGACTTATTTTAGATCTTCGCGGCAATCCAGGGGGACTATTAAACGAGTCTGTAAGTATAGTAAATTTATTTGTTGAGAAAGGCCAAGAAGTTGTAAGTACCAAGGGTAAAATTCAGTCATGGGATAAAGTTTATAAAGCCTCAAGACCACCCCTAGACCTTGAAACTCCTATTGTTGTGTTAATTAATCAAAGCTCTGCATCAGCATCTGAAATTGTTGCTGGAGCAATTCAAGATTTAGACAGAGGTATTGTAATAGGAAAGCGTAGTTTTGGAAAAGGATTAGTTCAACAAACAAAAAAATTAAGTTATAATTCTCAACTCAAATTAACTGTTGCAAAATATTATATTCCAAGTGGGAGATGCATTCAGGCTTTGGATTATTCAAATAGAAACGAAGACGGAAGCGTTGGAAAAGTGCCGGACTCTTTAATGACAGCATTTAAAACTAAAAATGGAAGGACAGTTTATGATGGGGGAGGAATTAAACCAGATGTTGAGGTAGATCAAGATGATATCAGTAATTTAATTGTTTCACTAATTCAAGAGCGATTATTTTTTGATTATGCAACATATTTTAAGCATTCCAATGCTTCTTTAGATAGCTCTTTTACAATGAATGATAAAGACTTTAATTCTTTTGTTAATTTTTTAAGTGATAAATCTTATGATTACAAAACTGAAACAGAAAAAGCTCTTGAAGACTTAAAATCAACATCTGAAAATGAAAAATATTTTGAATTTATTGAAAGTAAGTTTCTTGATTTATCTAATGAATTTGAAATTAATAAGAAAAATGATTTAAACAGAAATAAAGATATAATTAAAGAGATTTTGAGTGAAGAGATAGTGTCTAGATACTATTTTCAAGAGGGTAGAATTAGAACTTCTTTAAAATATGATAAGGAGGTGCAAGAAGCTATTAAATATTTAGCTCAACAAAATCTTTATGATTCTGTTTTGAAAGTTTCTAATTGATATAGACTCTTTTTATTCTCCTATTAATTTTAGATAAAAACTCATAAGGAATAGATTCAATTTTATTACATATAGAGTATATGTCGTTATGTTCTCCAAAAATCTCTACTCTATCACCTTCTTTTGCAGAAGTTTTACTTAAATCAATAACACATGAATCCATACTGATTTCACCAAGAATTTTACAATCAAACCCACCAACATAAAGGGTGCCATTTCCGTTTCCGAGTTTTCTATCAAGCCCATCAGCATAACCAAAAGGAACTATGCCAATTTTCATTTGTTTAGTAGCTTTAAATCGACCTCCGTATCCAATTATGTCATTTTTATAAATTGTCCTTATTTGACTTATTGTGGTTGATAAACTACCAATAGGTTTTAGATTTTTTATTTTATGAACTCCAAATAATCCAATACCTAATCTAACAGCTGTGTATTGATGATCAGAAAATCTAATTACCCCACTCGTATTTAAAATATGTTTACATTGGACATCAGAAAAACTGGAAGATATTTTTTTAAAATTTTTCAGTTGCAAATTTGTTGTTTCGTCCTTGTCCTTGTCTCTGCTGGAAGAAAGGTGTGAGCATATTGAAGAAATTTTAATGTTTTTGGCATTTTTTAACCTTGCTTTAATTTCACTTATTTCATCAAAAGAAAATCCAAACCTATTCATTCCAGAATTAAATTTTAAATGAATATTTATTTTTTGATTTTTTGAAATTAGCTCATTTAAAACCCTAAAATTATATACGACAACATCAAGTTTATATTTAAGTATTTGCTCAATAGATTTTGGGCTTGTATTTGCAATAATAATAGGAGTGTCAATACCATTTTTTCTTAAAATTACTCCTTCTTCAAAATCAGCAACCCACAGCGCATTAACATTTAATTTTTCTAGTGTTTGAGCAACTTTAATATCTCCATGCCCATAAGCAAAAGCTTTAACAACAGCAATAATATTTGTTTTTGGCTTTATTTTCTTTTTTAGAAAATCAAAGTTTTGTTTGAGATATTTTAGGTTGATCTCAAATATTGATTCATGAAAATTATCCATTCTTTTTGGTTTTTTCATTAAAACATTGCCTACATAGCGCAAGGTATTCTTTTTTCTCGCCAAGCATTATGGTTTTTGTAGATTTAGATTTTCGATAAGTATGATAAGCTTTTTGATTGCATATATCACAAATAGCATTTAAACGAATTACATTATTTGCTATATCAATTAATTTTGGCATAGGACCAAAAGGCTCCCCAAGATAATCCATATCTAAACCCGCAAGAATGATATGTTTATTTTGTTGAGATAATTTTTTACAGGTCTCAATAATTTTATTATCGAAAAATTGTACCTCATCAATTGCTATTAGCTTTGCAGATTTAGAAAGTTTAATAATATCAGAAGATTTTTTAATAGGTATCGCATTTATTTCATTTTTTTCATGAGAGACAATTTTACTTTCATTATATCTGGTATCAATTTTTGGTTTAAAGACACTTACTACTAAGTTATTATTTTTGGCATCTCTAATTTTTTTTATTAGGAGTTTAGTTTTTCCAGAAAACATGGATCCACAGATAACTTCAATTTCGCCTCTAATGTTTGTCTTTTGTGTACCCACTTTTAATTATGTTTGTTAACAAAAATATAAAACCCCCATTACATCTAAATGAAAAACAAAAATTTGTTGTTAGTTATTTTGGTTATGTTTTTTTTAAAATACTCAAATGGACAATCAAAAGATTCAATTAGAGTAAATAAAAACAGAGTTGTTTTAGTGAGTAGTTCGTTGGGATTATATTTTGGCGCATCATTTTATTATGTGCAAAATTCATGGTGGAGTGACATGTCGAATAATTTTCGTTTTGATCCTGGTAATGATTTAGTTTATGCGCTTAATGTTGATAAGGCAGCACATTTTTTTGGGGGGGTATATGCTTCTGATCTTTTCAGCTCTTCATATAGATGGGCAGGATTCAGTAATAAAAAATCATTATGGTATGGCGCTTTATTTGGCTCTGGAATACAATTAGCTATTGAAATGAAAGATGCTTATGCACCTTATTGGGGTTTTAGTATGTGGGATTTTAGTATAGGATCTTTGGGTTCTTTTTGGCCTGTTTTTCAAGAATATCATGAACCTTTAAAAGCAATTGATTTTAAGTTTTCATATTTTAAACGTTCAAACATTTATTGGGAATTGGAAGCAGAAAGGGGTAGAACACCAAGTCAATTTTCTTGGTATGATGATTATCCAAACCAAACTTACTGGATGACAATAGATGTTAATAGAATCATTGAGGATGTTAAGTTTCCTGATTATATTGATTTAGCTTTTGGATTTGGTCTAGATGATACGCAATATTTAAATGGAGGAACTAAAATGGGAGGAAATCAAGAATTTTATTTTGCAATAGATTATGACATAAAATATATTTTAAGAAATTGGGATACACCATTTGCAAAAAAGATTAAATTTATTTTAAAATACTATAAGCTGCCTAGTCCAACACTTCAAATATCACCCAATTTTAAATTTCATCCTTTTTTTATGTAATTAATATGAATAAGATTTACATCATACCAACACCCATTGGCAATTTAGAAGACATTACATTTAGAGCCATCATAACTTTAAAAAATGTAGATTGTATTTTAGCTGAAGATACTAGAAAAAGCAAAAAATTATTAAATCATTATAATATTTCTACAAAGATTATATCTTACCATCAATACAATGAGCATCAAAAACTAATGAAAATTATTGAAAATATTAAATCAGGCATTAACTATGCTATTATTTCTGATGCAGGAACACCATCAATTTCTGACCCTGGATTTTTACTAGTAAGAGAATGTATTAAAAACGACATTTTAGTTGAAACACTTCCTGGTCCTACAGCTCTAATTCCTGCGTTGGTTAATTCAGGCCTTGCAAGCGATAGGTTTGTATTTGAAGGTTTTCTTCCTCATAAAAAAGGACGTTTAAAAAGATTATTGAAATTAAAAGCCGAGGAAAGAACAATTGTACTTTATGAATCGCCTCATAGACTATTAAAAACATTATCCTCTCTAATTGAAATTTTCGGTAGTGGCAGAAAAGTAAGTGTTAGTAGAGAGTTAACTAAAATTTATGAGGAAACCAAAAGAGGTACAGTGAAAGAGGTACTTGATTATTTTTCTCGAGCTAAAATTAAGGGGGAGTTTGTAATTGTTATTGAAGGAGGTAAATGAAAAAATGGAGTTATATAAAAAAGGACGTTAGTTTAATTTCCAAACTTGCAAAAGATTTAAATGTTTCTGAAGATATAGCTCATTTACTAATTAAACGAGAAGTATTTGATTTTAATTCAGCAAAAGATTTTTTTCGCCCAAATTTAAAACACACACACTCTCCTTTTTTAATGAAAGACATGGACCTTGCTGTTGACAGAATAATTCAAGCAAAAAATACTCATGAAAATGTTTTGGTTTACGGAGATTATGATGTTGATGGAGTTACATCAGTTTCAATGATGTGCTTGTTTTTATCATCTCAGCAAATAAATTATCAATTTTATTGTCCAGATAGATATGAGGAAGGATATGGTGTTTCAAAAAGAGGAATTGATTTTGCATTAGAAAACAGTGTTGATTTGATTATTACTTTAGACTGTGGAATTAGAGATGTTGAGAATATTGCTTATGCTAAAAGTATGGGGATTGATGTTATTATTTGCGACCATCATAATCCTGGAAAATCCAATCCAAATGCAGATGCTATTTTAAATCCCAAGCAAAAAGAATGTAATTATCCATTTAAGGATTTGTGTGGATGTGGTGTGGGATTTAAATTAATTTTAGCTTATTATCAGAAAAATAAACTTGATTTAAGTAAGGTGTACGAATATCTTGATTTTGTAGCAGTTGCTAATCTTGCTGACATTGTTCCAATTATAGGTGAAAACAGAATATATACTTTTCATGGAATACTTAAATTAAATGAAAATCCTAGTATAGGCCTTTTTTCTTTACTCAATAGATTATCTAAAACTAAAGATATTTCATCATCTGAAGTTTTATTTGGAATTGCTCCAATGATCAATGCAGCTGGAAGAATTTCACATGCTGGTGATGCAGTTAAATTGCTAATTGAAAAAGAATTGGAGCAAGCAGAAAAATATGCAGAAACTCTTTTTTTCCTCAACAATGAGCGAAAAAAAATTCAAAATGAAATCTTTGAAGAAGCTCTTAAGCAGATAGATTATAATTCATATACAACAGTAGTAGCATCAAGTAATTGGCACAAAGGAGTAATTGGCATAGTTGCCTCTAAGTTAATAGAAAAACACTATAGACCAACAATTGTTTTTTCAGAAAGTAATGGGAAAATGACTGGGTCAGCTAGATCAATTAGTAATTTTAATATTTATGAAATAATTAGTAAATGTGAAGATCTTTGTGAAAATTTTGGAGGGCACAAGTATGCCGCAGGAATAACAATTAAAAAGGAAAATTATGAATCATTTAAGAATCGCTTCGAATTATTAGTTAGTGGTAATATTGACAAAGAATTACTTAAAAATAAAATAGATATTGATCTTAATTTAGATTTAAACGGCTTAGATGATAAATTTTACAGAATAGTTAAACAATTCTCTCCATTTGGTCCAGGAAATCCAGAGCCAATTTTTTGTAGTTATGATCTTAAATTGAAATATCCTCCAAGACTTGTAGGAGAATCTCAAACACACGTGCAATTCACCATAGAAACCAATAATAGAATCATTAAAGGAATTGGATTTAATTTAGCTTCTCAGCTTAAAGAACTCAATGGAGATAGAATTAATTTGTGTTATAGTTTAGGCGAAAATTTTTGGAATAATAAAAGAGAATTACAGCTTATTATTAAGGATTTTTATTAAAAGCCAGTTCTTCCAACAAGGTTGGAAATTTTATTTTTAATTTTAATTAAATTATTTAATAAAGTAATATCCTCATGTTTTGCAGAGTTTGATTTTATTTTAGCCTGTATCATGGTAATTTCTTCTTCAACGTGTTGAGCTTTTAACATAAGTATAGATTTTTCAGCTGTTTTTTTTAGATTCTCACTTTCTACACTAGTATAAATCTTGTGTCTAGATGCCCAATTTTCACTAATTATATGTTTGTTTGAAAGCAAATCAATTGAAAGTTTGTTTATCGCATTTTCTCTATGTGATGTAAAATACGATTGGTTAAATTTATTCAAACTTGATAGTCTCTTGATTTCAGAGTAAATTTTGTTGTGTGGTTCATTATTAATTGTAATATTATCTGCCTCTAATTCATTAATTATGAAATCATAAACTAAAACAGTATCATTATCAAAAGTTATTTTTTTATCTCCATAGTTCAGCAGGATTCTAATTATTTCCTCTTCATATTTTTTTCTTTTAAGATTTTTTTCAGCGTTTGGAGGTTTTCCCTTTTCAATTCTTTGAACATTTTCAGAAAGATTAATTCTTTTTCTTTCTTGATCAATATCTCTTAATAATACACTCTCTTTCACGTCTAATAATTTACTACATACCTTGCAGTATTCAGTTCTTGTTAAGTAATCTGGAATTAAAGCTATTGATCTTATAATTTCCTTAATAATAGCTACTCTTTTTATTGGATCTTCTTCACTTTCAGCATTTAAAATTTTTGTTTTGTAAGTGATAAAATCAATTGCATTTTTTTCTAAAAAAGTTTTGAGATCTTCTGAAGTGTTTTGTTTGGCAAATGAGTCGGGATCTTCATTTTCAGGAAACGGAATTACTTTTACATTCATCCCTTCTTTTAGAATTAAATCTACACTTCTAAAGGAAGCTTTTATACCTGCAGAGTCGCCATCAAATAATATTGAAATATTATTTGTAAATCTACTTATCAATTTTATCTGATCTATACTCAATGCTGTCCCTGATGCTGAAACTACATTTTCCACGCCTTTTTGATATAAGGAGATTACATCTGTATAGCCCTCGACAATAAAGCAGTTATTATTTTTGCTAATTGCATTTTTAGCAAAAAATATTCCGTATAGAATTTTACTTTTATTGTATATCAATGATTCAGGAGAATTTTGATATTTAGCTTTAGCATTTGGATTTAATGCTCTTCCTCCAAAACCTAAAATTCTTCCTGAAAAACTGTGAATAGGAAATATTACTCTTTCTCTAAATCTATCAATCAAAGCTTTTTTATCAATTTCAATAGATAGTCCTGATTTTAATAAAGATTCTTTAGAATACTGATTTTTTATACTCTTTTTACTTAAAGCATCCTTAGATTTTGGACTATATCCCAGCTCAAATTTTTTGATAATTTCTTCAGAGTAACCCCTTTCTTTGAAATAATTAAGTCCAATTGTTTTGCCCTCTTCAGATTCCCAAAGTTCATTGGTGAAAAAATCTTTTGCAAATTTTGAAATTATATAAAGACTGTCTTTTTCACTTGCTCTTTCTACTTGTTCTTCAGTCATTGCCTGCTCAACAATTTCAATATTATATTTTCTAGCTAAATACTTTAGAGCTTCAGGGTATGAATAATGTTCCTTATCCATTAAAAAACTTACACTATTACCCCCTTCTCCACAGCCAAAACATTTATATATCCCTTTGCTTGGTGACACCGTAAATGAAGGGGTTTTTTCATTATGAAAAGGACATAGTCCTAAAAGATTAGCACCTCTTTTTTTTAATGTTACAAAATCAGAAATTACTTCTTCAATTTTTGCAGCTTCAAATATTTCATCAATTGTTTCCTTGGGAATCATCGTTTCCTTTTTATAACATAATTAACTAATTGGATTAATGATTGCTTAGCATCATTTTCTTCAAAATCTGACAGCAGTTCAATGGCTTCATTATACAAATCAATCATTTTATTTTCAGCGAATTCTAATCCTTTATTTTCTTTCACTAAATTAATTATTTGTTGTACTTTTTTAGAGTTTTTACTGTCATTTTTAATAGTATTGATAATAAAATCTTTTTCTTTTTTTTCAACCTTGTTTAAGGTGAATATTAAAGGAAGAGTCATTTTTTTCTCTCTAATATCTAAACCTGTTGGCTTGCCTATTAAAGGATTTTGAGTGTAATCAAACAAGTCATCTTTGATTTGAAAAGCAAGGCCTACTTTTTCACCAAAAATCCTCATAAGTTCAATATTTTTTTCAGAAGTTTTAGCTGATGCAGCTCCAGACTCACAACAAGCAGAAATTAATGTTGCGGTTTTTTTTCTAATTATTTCAAAATAAATCTCTTCTGTAATATTTAATTTTCTAGTCTTTTCAATTTGCAATAATTCTCCTTCGCTCATTTCTTTAACTGCTTTACTAACAATTTTTAAAAGATTAAATTCTTCTTTTTCTACAGCAAGTAAAAGGCCTCTTGATAGTAAGAAATCACCTACTAACACAGAAATTTTATTTTTCCATAATGCATTTATTGAAAACACTCCTCTTCTAAAATTGGCCTCATCTATTACATCATCATGCACTAGAGTTGCTGTGTGTAGAAGTTCAATTAGACTTGCAGCAGTATATGCACTTTCTTTAGTGCTTCCAAAAAGCTTAGCAGTTAAAAAAACAAACATTGGCCTCATTTGCTTGCCTTTTCGTTTAATTATATAATGCATTATTTTGTCAAGAAGAGGCACACGAGTTTTTAATGATGTTTTGAACTTATCTTCAAAAACATTCATTTCATCGACAATAGGTTTTTTTATTTTTTTTATTTCTGACAAAATTTAAATCTTTAAGCTAATTTATAGTTTTAATATTTTAGTTATTAGTTAATGCTTATTTTAATTTGTTTACTAATTGTCCACAGGCAGCATTAATATCTTTTCCTTTACTTCTTCTTAGATTAACAATAATGTTTTTGTTTTCCAAAAATTCAATAAATTTATTGGTCTTGTTAGACGAAGATTTCTTGAAGGGAAATCCATCAACAGGATTATATTCAATCAAATTAACTTTACAAGGAACTTTTTTGCAAAATTTTGCAAGAAGATTAGCGTCTTCAATCGAATCATTAACTTCGTCAAATAAGATGTATTCGTATGTTATTCTTGTTCCAGTTTTTTCAAAAAAATATTTTACTGATTCTTTAAGTTTATCTAAATCTATAGATTCGTTTATTGGCATAATCTTGTTTCTTATTTCATTATCTGCTGTATGAAGACTTAATGCCAAATTAAATTTCACATTGTCATCAGCAAGCTTTTTAATCATTTTTGAAATTCCGGCAGTTGAAACCGTAATTCTTTTTGGAGACATTGATAATCCATCACTACTAGAAATTAATTTTGTGCTCTTGATTAAATTGTCATAATTTAATAATGGCTCACCCATACCCATATAAACAATATTGCTAAGAGGTTTGCCAAATTTTAATTTTGCCTTTTCGTTTAAAATATATACTTGATCATAGATTTCAGCATAGTTAAGATTTCTCTCTAATTTAAGTGTTCCAGTTGCACAAAAAGTACAAGCAAGACTACATCCAGCCTGAGAAGAAATGCAAGCGGTTAATCTTTTTCTGGAAGGAATTAAAACTCCTTCAACGAGTTTGTTGTCATGTAACTTAAAACTGTATTTTATTGTATTATCATTGCTTTGCTCCATTTTATGTATGGAAACTCCATTTATTATAAAGTGCTTGCTTAACAAACTTCTGTCAGAAATTGACAAGGATGTCATTTCATCAAAACTAAGTGCTCTTTTTTTCCAAAGCCATTCATAAACTTGCTTTGCACGAAAACGAGCAATATTATTTTGCTCAAAAAACAGTGAGATTTCATTTAAATCTAAAGTTCTAATATCTTTTTTTTCCTTCAATTTTTTTGTGCTTTTAATATGTGTATATTAGAATTATTAGTAAAAATTCTTGTTATCAGCTCATCAAGCTAAAGATACTTATTTACAATATGTAAATCAATTGGGTATGTAACTTTTATATTTTTTATATCTCCCTCAACCGTTTTTATTTTTTTTCCATACGATTCAAACACAGATGCATCATCTGTAAATTTTGGGTCAAAATCTTGACTATAAGCATTATTGATTTCATTTAGCATAAAAGCCTGAGGTGTTTGAACAGAAAAATAATTCTCTCTACTGATGCTCTTTGTTTTACCTTCATCATTATATATTAAAGAATCTGTTATAGGAAGAACAGGAACAACCCCATAACCCTTTGATACATTTTGAATTAAGTTGTTAATCATCTGCTTTTTTATACAGGGTCTAACTCCGTCGTGAATAAGCACAATACCATTATTATTTAATTTTTTAAGTCCATTTTGAACAGATCTAAATCTGTTTTCACCACCCTCAACAAGTTTATGTTTAATCTTAAATTCGTGTTCTTTACACAAACTTGTCCAATCTGAAAAATTTCTCTTGGGCAGAACAACACAAATGTCATCAAATTTAGAGAAGCAATTAATGGTATGCATTAAAATTGGCTTACCATTTGCTAATAAAAATTGTTTAGGAGTTTTGTTATTAAATCTAATTCCTGATCCACCAGCTACAATTAATGCTGAAGTTGTCATGTTATAATATTAACATTGCATCCCCATATGTATGGAATTTGTATTTCTTTTTCACTCCTTCTTTGTATGCTTTTATTAATAACTCATATCCTGAAAATGCTGAAACCTGCATCATTAGAGAAGATTTGGGTAGATGAAAATTTGTTAACATACAAGATGCGATTTTAAACTCATAAGGAGGAAAAATAAAAATATTAGTCCAACCATTAAATGGAATAACATGATTCTTTGTTGAAACACTTGACTCTAAACTTCTCATAACTGTTGTTCCAATGGCACAAACTTTTTTTCTATTTTCTAAAGTTTTGTTAATTTTTTCAGCGGCTTCTTGACCAATGATCATTTGTTCAGATTCCATTTTATGTTTTGAAAGATCTTCTACCATTATTGGATGAAATGTTCCAAGACCGACATGCAATGTTATTTCAGAAAAATCAATTCCTTTAATTTGCATTTTTAGCATCTGAGTTTTACTTAAATGCATGCCGGCAGTTGGAGCAGCAACAGCACCCTCCTCTTTTGCATATACAGTTTGATATCTTTCAGTATCTTGTGCAGTAGGCTCTCTTTTTATAAAACTAGGTAGAGGTGTTCGGCCGAGGGAATTTAGAGTTTCTTTAAACTCATCGTGTGTTCCGTCATATAAGAATCGAAGGGTTCTTCCCCTAGATGTAGTATTGTCAATTACCTCAGCAATTAGTTCGTCATTTTCACCAAAAAATAATTTGTTTCCAATTCTAATTTTTCTAGCGGGATCAACTAAGACATCCCATAATCTGTTTTTTTTATTTAATTCTCTTAGTAAAAAAACTTCTATTCTTGCACCAGTTTTTTCCTTGTTAGCATATAATCTAGCAGGAAAAACTTTTGTATTGTTTACACACATCATATCTCCATCATCAAAGTAATCAATAAGATCTGAAACTTTTTTGTGTTCAATTTCTCCAGTACTTCTGTGGAGAACCATTAATTTAGAGTCATCTCTTGTCTTTGCTGGAGTATCTGCGATTAATTTTTCAGGCAGATCAAAACTAAACATTGATAATTTATATTTCATATTGGAGTTTTTTTGGGTTTGCAAATATAATATATAGCACTTCCCTTGTCAAGAGGTTTTATTGATTAAGTTCATTTTCAAACTCTATAATTGATTTTGCATCTTTTAAATCAAATTCTCCAATTTTAGTTCTAATTAATTTGCTAAGGTGAGCTCCGTTGTTTAATGATTTGCCAAAATCATGTGCAATTGATCGAATGTATGTTCCTTTACTACACTCTATAATAAAATGAATTTTTGGTAATAAAATTTTGGTTAATTTGAAATTATAAACAGTTATTTTTCTTTTTTTTATGTTTATTTTTTCTCCTCTTCTTGCTTTTTCATAAAGTCTTTCGCCCTTTACTTTAATTGCCGAAAATATTGGTGGTTTTTGAGAAACTTCACCAATAAATAACTTTGTTTTTGAAGAAATATCTTTTTCAGTTATATTAGAGATATCGTATCTATGATCTATTTCAGTTTCTAAATCATAAGAGGGAGTTGTTGCTCCCATTGTTAATTCTCCGGTGTATTCTTTTTTCTGATTTTGAATCTCGGAAATCATTTTTGTTGACTTCCCTGTACATATTACAAGAAGTCCAGTTGCAAGGGGGTCTAATGTGCCAGCATGACCGACTTTTATTTTTTTGAAACGAAATTTTTCTTTTAAAAGGTTTTTAATTTTTTTTACAACATCAAAAGAGGTCCAATTTATTTCCTTATTAATTAGCAATACTACTCCCGATTCAAAATCTTCTTTTGAAAGAGTTGATAGCTTATTATGCATTTTAAATTGCAGAGATTATTGAAAATATTCCAACTAGAAAACAGTAGATTGAAAAATATTTAAGCTTACTATTTTTTACAAGTTTGATCATCCATTTACAGGCAATCATCCCTGTTATAAATGCAAAAACAAAACCAATAATTAATGGAAAAACAGATTCATTATTTACAATTGTTTCAGCACTAGTAATGTCTTTAATAACTTTACCAATTATTAAAGGAACAACCATTAGAAAAGAAAATTTAGCGGCATTTTCTTTGTCTATTCCAAGAATTACTGCAGTAGAAATTGTTGAGCCTGATCTGGAAATTCCAGGAATTATTGCAATTGCTTGTGCAATTCCAACTAGAAGGGAGGATGAGAAACTAATTTTTTTTTCACTTGGCTTGGCTTTATCTGCTAAAAAAAGCAAGGCACCAGTAAGAATTAGCATACTACCAACAATTATTAAATTTCCATTAAATAAAGATTCAATTTCTGATTCAAAGAAAAATCCAACAAAAACTGCAGGAACCATTGAGAGAATTATTTTGACAGAAAACCAAAAGCTATCATTCTTTTCAAAACTAAATAGCCCCAATATTAAATCTTTTATATCATCTTTAAAAACAACAATAGTACTACATGCTGTTGCAAAATGTAAAATCACTGTCATTAAAAGGCTTTCGTTTGGTAGTTTATTATCTCCAAGGATGACTTTGAAAATTTCTAAATGCCCACTACTACTGACAGGAAGAAACTCTGTGAGTCCTTGAATAATTCCAAGAATTATAGCGTTTAGGACATCCACTTTTAATTTTTGTTGTCAGATTTTAACATAATTGCAAAAATCTCCAAAACAAAACCTCCAACAATTAAAATTGGAGCAAGAGTAAGCCTTTGAAAATTAAATATTTCTTCTGAAAATACATTTGGATCTTCTGACTCTCCCCCCATCATTAAAAATATTCCAGTTAAAATTAAAACTAATCCACTAATTAGCAGAATGTAGTTTTTTTTCTTAAAAACAAAATCCATATTCTTATTTTTTAATTATATAATTCATTTTCATTTAAATAGATAAAACGTCTCACGGCAAAAAAAGTTGAAGCACAACTCAATATAATTCCTGAACAAAATAAAACAATAAAAACGATTCCAATTATTTGAAGGTCATTTATATTTAAAATACTTGCTGTTTCCTGCTGTATTAATTGTATTGACCCGATTAGTAAAAAAATTGCAAAAATAGAACTATACAGGCCTTGATAGACACCTGTTATAATGAATGGTTTTTGAATAAAACTACTTTCAGCTCCAACAAGCCTCATAGTTCTTATCAAAAATCTTTTAGAATAAACTGAAAGTCTTATTGTGTTATTAATCAATGCAAAAGCAATGAAAAATAAGATTAAGCTAAAGCAAAAAAGAAATAATGATATTTTTCTGATGTTACTATTAAGGCTTTCAATTAAATTTTTTTGATAATAAATTTCATGAACAATTTTGTTTTTTTCTAAAGATGTGCTAATGGTTTGTAAGCTATCATTGTTGGCATAATTAGAATTTAACTTGACATCAATTGATGCCATAATTGGATTAAAACCAAGAAAATTAACAAAATCTTCCCCAAGTTCATTTTCTAAATCATTAGTTGCTTGTTCTTTTGAAATAAATTTAGTGCTTTTTGTAAAGTCTTCTGCATCTAATATTTTATTAAACTCAATGAGCTCAATTTCTTTAATGTTATCATTTATCATTATTGAGAAGCCAACATTCTCTTTGACATAATTTGTTAATCTTTGAGCATTGATTAAAAATAATGATAAGAGACCTAGAACAAATAGAACAAGTGAGAGGCTAATAATAACTGAAACTGATGAAGAAACAATTTTTCGATTTAGCGTTTTGTTTTTTCTCTTGTTCATTATGTTTGCTAAAATATAAAAATACACTGAAGATTTAACTGGATTACTTAACTTTGTAAAAGAGAAAAACAACGATGCAGTACAATTTTAAAAATATTGAAAAAAAATGGCGCTCTTATTGGAGTGCTAACGAAACCTATAAAGTTTTTGAGGATGACACTAAACAAAAATTTTATGTTTTAGATATGTTCCCATATCCATCTGGATCTGGATTGCATGTTGGTCATCCTCTCGGTTATATTGCATCTGATATATATTCTCGTTTTAAAAAGCATAAAGGCTACAATGTATTACACCCAATGGGATATGACTCTTTTGGTCTTCCAACTGAGCAATATGCAATAGAAACAGGTATTCACCCTAAAATTGCTACTGAAAAAAATTCTAGTCGTTACCGAGAACAATTAGACAAATTAGGATTTTCATTTGATTGGAGTAGAGAATTTAAAACTTCTGATCCTGATTATTATAAATGGACTCAGTGGATTTTTAAACAATT
Source organism: uncultured Bacteroidota bacterium (assembly GCA_902579065.1). Taxonomy (GTDB): domain Bacteria; phylum Bacteroidota; class Bacteroidia; order Flavobacteriales; family BACL11. The sequence continues at coordinate 44,031 of CACHFI010000002.1, read as the reverse complement.
ATTTGATTCATATTATTGTAACATTGACAATAAAGCATTTCCTATTTCAGAACTAATATCAGAATTTGAAAGAAATGGAAACTTAGAAGTAAACTCGCCATGTGATGAAAAAACCCCTTCATTTAGTTCTCAAGAATGGTTAAGTTTTTCAGAAAATAGAAAGCAAGAAGTTCTGTTGTCATATAGACTTGCATATCTTTCTGAAAGTATGGTTAATTGGTGTCCAGAGTTAGGAACAGTATTGGCAAATGATGAAGTCAAAGAAGGGCGATCAGAACGCGGAGGTTTTTTGGTTGAGCAAAAGAAAATGAAACAGTGGTCGTTAAGAATCACGGCTTATGCGGATAGATTAAATGAAGGCTTAAATAATATTGATTGGTCAGACTCATTAAAAGAAATGCAAAGAAATTGGATTGGTAAATCCAAGGGAGTTACCATGAGTTTTTCTACAGAATGTGGTGAAGTTATCGAGGTTTTTACAACAAGACCAGATACTTTGTTTGGAGTCAGTTTTTTAGTTTTATCTCCAGAGCATGAATTAGTGTCTTCTCTTACAACAAGTCAAATGCAAAATGAAGTTGATAATTATTTGTCAATTTCTAAGTTAAAATCAGAAAGAGAACGACAATCAGACAAAAAAGTTAGTGGCGTTTTTACAGGAAGTTATGCTATTCATCCATTTTCAAAAAATAAAATCGAAATTTGGGTTGCGGATTATGTTCTTGCATCATACGGTACAGGAGCTGTAATGGCAGTTCCTTGCGGTGATCAGAGAGATTGGTTATTTGCTAAACATTACAATATCAACATTATTAATATTTTTAAGGAAACTGATATATCTCAATCTGCATTTGAGGGAAAAGATGCGATAATAATTAATTCTGATTTTTTAAATAATTTAAATTGTAAAGAGGCAATTGAAAAATCAATTTCAAAAATTGAAGATCAAGGTATTGGCACATCAAAAGTTAATTATAGACTTAGAGATGCAGTTTTTTCTAGGCAAAGATATTGGGGAGAACCATTCCCTGTTTATTATAAAAATGATCTACCCTACATTATTTCACAAAATGAACCTGTTACTTTGCCTGAGATTGATAAGTACTTACCTACAGAAACGGGAGACCCTCCACTAGCAAGAGCAAAACAATCAGATTGGAATATTTTTGAAGGAGATAGAATGGATACTAATATAATGCCTGGATGGGCAGGTTCTTCCTGGTATTTTTTAAGATTTATGGATGCAGAAAATAATCAAGAGTTTGTTTCTAAAAAAAAATCTGATTACTGGGGCCAGGTAGACCTATATATTGGTGGAGCAGAACACGCTGTAGGTCATTTATTATATTCTCGATTTTGGACAAAATTTTTATTTGACAGAGGCTTCATATCTTTTGATGAACCATTTAAAAAACTGATTAATCAAGGTATGATTCTTGGCAGATCAAATTTTGTTTATAGGATTAAAGATTCTAATATATTTGTTACAAACTCATTAAAAGACAAGTATGATACATCAAAGATTCATGTTGATATTAATCTGGTTGAAAATGATTATTTAGATATTGATAAATTTAAAAACTGGAGGAGTGAGTTTTCAGATGCAGAATTTATTTTAGAAGATGATGGGCGTTATAAGTGTAGTCATGAAGTTGAAAAAATGTCAAAATCTAAATATAATACTCAAACTCCAGACGATTTAGTAGAAAAATATGGCGCAGATACTTTGAGACTTTATGAAATGTTTCTTGGGCCATTAGAACAATTTAAGCCATGGGATGTTAATGGTATTAGTGGGGTGCATAATTTTTTAAGAAAACTATGGAGGCATCTTCATGACAGCGAAAATGTTTTTTGTTTAACGTCCAATCCTCCAACTGATGCTTCATTAAAAACTCTTCATAAAACTATAAAGAAAGTTGACGAAGATATTGAGCGTTTTTCATTTAATACAGTTGTAAGTACATTAATGATTTGTTTAAATGAATTAATTGATCAAAAATGTAAAAATATAAGTGTCTTTTCAGATTTTATTATTCTTTTATCTCCATATGCACCACATTTTGCAGAAGAAATTTGGGAAAAATTGGGTAATACATCTTCAATATCAAAAGTTCCATTTCCAAAATATGAATCAAAATATTTAGTTGAAAATGAAATTAATTATCCAGTTTCGTTTAATGGTAAAATGAGATTTAAAGTTAGTTTACCGGTTGAAATGGGTAAAGATGAAATAGAAGATTACATTATGAAGCATGAAAAAACATTACATTATTTAGATTCTTCAAAGCCAAAAAGAATTATAATAGTACCAAAAAAAATAATCAATATTGTAATATAGCATTTTGATTTGAATCATTTAATTAATTTTGTTTTAAGCAGTAAACTTTTTATTTCACTATCTGTTTTTTCTCTTGCTTTAGTATCACAATATACATTAGGCCTGTATGATTTTAAAATACTTCTATTATTGTTTTTTGGCACTTTTTTGTCTTATAATTTCCAAAGATTTATTTTTTGTTACACAGTAAAAAAGGATTTAAAATCTTTCTGGATTTTAAAGAACAAGTATGTTTTTCAATTTCTGCTGCTTATATCAGTGATTATTTTTTCTAATTTATTTCTAAAGTTAAGTGGCATTACTCAATTAATGGTTTTAATGATTTCTACTATTTCATTGAGCTATCCTATTTTAAGAAAAACACCTTATTTAAAAATTTTTCTAATAGCTTTTTCGTGGTCTTTTTCTACTGTTGCACTAATTTACTATGAAAGCAATTTAGTTCTAAATTCAAATGTCGTTTTATCAATAATATCCCGAATGTTTTTCATTATTGCAATAACTATTCCATTTGACATCAGGGATGTTGAATACGATAAGAAAAAAACTTACACGATTCCAATGTTAGTAGGAGATAAAATGGCTAAAAAAATAGCTGTCTTTTTTTTATTACTTTTTTTAATTATTGATTCGTATTTGTATTTAAATAATTTAAATTTTGGGTTTTTTATTTCAACCATTCTCTGTTTTTTATATTCGTTTTATATTGTATGTAAGGATAATCAAAAAAAAGACGGTTTGTATTATTCTTTTTGGCTTGAATCGTGTTCGATTTCTCTTTTGTTTTTTTTAATTCTCACATCAATCTTTTTGTAAAATATCTTCTTATATTTACTGCAGTTAAAACACAATAAATGTCTAAAAAACCCTCATCTGTTCACTATAATGAGTATTTGGATCTAGATAAAATTCTTGACGCTCAACATCCTTTAAGTAAAGGGAATAATAATGAAGCTCATGAAGAAATGTTATTTATCATAATTCATCAGACATATGAGTTGTGGTTTAAACAGATTATTCATGAAATAAATTCAGTGATTCATTTGTTGAGTAAAGAAAAAATGGATGAAGAAAACGTGGGTATAGTAGTAGGGCGTTTTGATAGAGTTAGTAAAATTTTAGATGTTTTAGTACAACAACTTGACATTCTTGAAACTATGACAGCCCTTGATTTTTTAGATTTCAGAAATTATTTGTCTCCAGCTTCTGGCTTTCAATCTCATCAGTTTAGAAAAATAGAAGTTATACTTGGTTTAAAAATTAACAAAAGACATCACTTTGGAGGATGTCCATATCACGATCAATTTAGTGGTGAAAAAAAAGAGGAGATTCTTGATTTAGAAAGTGATAATTCATTATTTACATTAGTGGAAAAATGGTTAGAAAGGATTCCTTTTTTACAAATGGAGGGGTTTGATTTTATTGAACAATATAAATCTGCTGTTGCAAAAATGTTAGACAGGGAAATGTCGATCATCAATTCCTCATCAATAAGTGACAATGATAAGGCTATTAGAATAAAGATGATTAAAGAAAATCAAAAATATTTTCAAAATATTTTTGATGAGAAAAATCACCGTCAATCTCATGAGAACGGAATGACAAAATTGTCATATAAAGCCACGATGTCTGCATTATTAATTAATCTATATGGAGAGCAACCGATACTTCAATTGCCATATAAATTTTTACGCCAACTGGTTGAAATAGACCATAAAATATCTCTTTGGAGATTTAGACATGTTCAGATGGTTGAGAAGATGTTAGGTCAAAAAATTGGCACTGGCGGATCAAGTGGTCAGGGGTATTTAAAACAAACAGTTGATAAACATAGATTATTTGAGGATATTGCGAATATTGCAACACTTATGATTTCTAGAGAGTATCTGCCAAAGCTTCCAACTAATATTGAGGAAAAACTGAGTTTTAATTTTAGTAATAAAAAAATATGAATTTAGGATTAAGAAATAAAAAAGCTATTGTGTGTGGTAGTACCCAAGGAATTGGTAAGGCAATTGCAGTTGGCTTGGCTAAGCAAGGGGTAAGCTTAACATTAATAGCTAGAAATGAAAGTGTTTTAAAAGAAGTCGTTGATACACTTGACACTTCTTTAGCTCAAAATCACAATTACCTATGTGTAGATTTTGCAGATAATCAATTTGCTAAAAAAATTGAAATTTTAGAAAAAACAAACTACGATATTTTAATAAATAATACTGGTGGTCCAGCTTCTGGTCCGATAGCCGATGCAAGTGCTGAGGATTTTTTATTAGCTTTTAAAATGCATCTATTAAATAATCAAATTCTGATTCAAAAGGTTGTAGGCGGAATGAAAAAAAAATCATTTGGGAGAATAATAAATATAATTTCTACTTCTGTAAAAGCTCCAATTCCTGGTTTAGGAGTTTCTAATACAATTAGAGCGGCTGTTGCAAATTGGGCAAAAACATTATCACTAGAATTGGGCTCATACGGGATCACTGTAAATAATGTTCTGCCAGGCTTTACAAATACAAATAGATTGAAATCCTTGATTGAAAAAAAATCCAGCATTTTAGGTAAGTCAAAAATTGAAGTCGAGAATGAAATGAAAAAATCAGTACCATTAAATAGATTTGGTGAAGCAAGTGAAGTTGCAAATGCTACTATATTTTTGAGCTCGCCTGCTGCAAGTTATATAAATGGGATTAATTTACCTGTAGATGGAGGAAGAACATCAAGTTTATAGTGTATGGAGAAAATTTATAATTATATTAATGGAGAATTAGTTGAGCCAGTCTCTGGAAATTTCTTTGAAAATTTTAACCCAGCTACTGGACAGCCATATTCATTAATTCCAGATAGTAATTATGAAGATATTAATATTGCTGTTAAATCTGCTAAACAAGCTTTTGAAAGCTGGAGTCAAACAACAAAAAAACAACGATCTGATTTGTTAATGGATCTAGCAGACAAGATTGATGAGTATTCTGAAGAATTAATACTTACAGAAAGTAAAGATAATGGAAAGCCAGAAACTCTTGCTAGAATAGTAGATATTCCAAGGGCTTCCGAAAATTTCAGATTTTTTGCTACAGCTATACTACATTTTTCTTCTGAGATACATGAAATGGATGGCAAGGCATTAAATTATACTTTAAGAGAGCCTGTTGGTGTAGCCGCCTGTATATCTCCATGGAATTTGCCATTATATCTTTTGACATGGAAAATTGCTCCAGCCTTGGCTGCTGGCAATACAGTTGTTGCAAAGCCCTCTGAAATTACCCCAATGACCGCATTTTTGCTTAGTAAGATTTGTAAAGAAATTAATTTTCCAGAAGGAGTATTAAATATCGTTCACGGAGTTGGTTCAAAAATGGGTGATGCACTCACAACTCATGTTGATACACCTATTGTCTCATTCACTGGAGGAACAGTTACTGGTAAGCATATTGCTAAATTAGCTGCCCCCATGTTTAAGAAATTATCTCTTGAGTTAGGCGGGAAAAATCCAAATATTGTATTTGCTGATGCTAATTTTGAAAAAGCTGTTGCACTGGCTGTAAAAGCAGGTTTTTCTAATCAAGGACAAATATGCTTATGTGGTTCCAGATTATTTGTAGAGGAAACCATATACGAAAAATTTAAAAATGCAGTTATTGCAAAAGCATCGCTTTTAAAAGTAGGAAACCCAAAAGAATCCAATGATTTAGGTGCTGTAGTTTCAATAGACCATATGAACAAAGTTTTATCAAAAATTGAAGAAGCAAAAAAATTAGGAGGGAAAATATTACTTGGAGGAAAAAGAAAAATTATTGAGGGCGAATATGCTAATGGGTATTATATTGAACCAACTATTATTGATGGTTTGCCTTTTGATTGCAGTATTAATCAAGAAGAAATATTTGGACCTGTATTAACATTAATACCATTTAAAGATGAAGACGAGGTAATATTGATGGCTAATTCTACAGATTATGGGCTCTCAGCTAGTATTTTTACTGAGAATGTTAGTAGAGCACATAGAGTTGCTGCAAAAATAAAATCTGGAATTGTATGGATTAATACTTGGATGTTAAGAGATTTAAGAATTCCATTTGGAGGGATGAAACAGTCAGGAGTTGGAAGAGAAGGCGGGTTTAAATCTTTACAATTTTTTACTGAACCAAAAAACGTGTGTCTAAAAATATAGATATGAATGGAGAAAAATTTAATAGTGAAAGAGCTCCACAAGCAGTAGGATTATATCCTCACGCAAGAAAGGTTGGTGAATTTTTGTTTCTTTCTGGGGTAGGGCCACGAGCTGCAAATCAAAAAAATATTCCAGGAGTAAAACTTAATGATGAGGGGGAAATCGAAAGTTATGATATTGCTAAGCAGTGTCATTCAGTATTTCAAAATGTTAGATATATTCTTGAAGATGCTGGTTCTTCATGGGACAATATTGTAGATGTTCAGGTTTTTTTAACTAATATGAAAGATGATTTTAAAATATATAATAAAATATATGCTGAATATTTTAAGGAAAATCAACCTTGTAGAACTACCATTGAAATTAAATCATTACCAACCCCAATTGCAATTGAATTAAAAGTTATAGCAACAATTTAAATATATAATTATGACAAAAATTAAAAAACCATTTAACTTACAAAAGTGGATTGATGAAAACAGACATTTGCTTAAACCTCCAGTTGGAAATAAAAACTTATATGTTGAGTCAGAAGATTACATAGTGATGATAGTAGCAGGGCCAAATGCGCGAAAAGACTATCATTACAATGAAACTGAAGAGTTATTTTACCAAATAGAAGGAAGTATTGTTGTAAAGACACAACAAGATGGTAAATTAGTTGAGGTTCCAATTAATGAGGGGGAAATGTTTTTGTTACCACCTAAAATACCTCATTCTCCTGTTCGTTCAGAAGGGTCTATTGGTTTAGTTATTGAAAGAAAAAGAACAAATAATGATAAAGATGGTCTAATGTGGTTTTCAGATACAGCTAATGAATTACTTTATGAGGAATATTTTCACTTAACTAATATTGAAAAAGATTTCTTACCTGTATTTAAACGTTTTTATTCTGATGAAAAGCTCAGAACATGTCCAAAAACAGGTGAGGTAATGGAGGCTGATAGTAGATACGTTAGTGATTAATAATAAGATATGCGAATAAACGGACACGGTCATATACTTCCTGAGCCTTCTCAAATACCTGCTTTTATGAGAGAGAAAAAGTTGTTTTGGATAGATGATGATAAGAAGTTTATGAGACAAGCAGATTGGTCTAGGCCAATTAATGGAGCAAGTTTTTTTGTAAAAGAAAAAATAGAGTGGATGGATCAGCATAACATCGACCATGGTGTAATGCTATGTCTTTCACAATTATATTGTAATGGTTGGAAAAAGCAAGATTGCTTTGATGGGATTCAATTTCAAAATGATTTTAATGCTTCAGTACAAAATGATTATCCCAAAAAGTTTACATGTGGGTTTGTTGTTCAGCCAATGTATATTGAACACGCACTAAAGGAAATTGAAAGATGTGTGAAATTGAATCTACGTGTTTTATGTTTGCCTTCACATTTTTTAAATTCTAAAGGCGAATGGATGTCAACAGCAGAATCTGATGTTGATCCGATTTATGAACTTGCAAATCACCATGGTTTAGCAATTCAAATTCACCCTTATGATGGTGAAAAAATGATAGCATTAAAAAATAAATATTGGAGATTTCATTTGATTTGGATGATGGCACAATGCGCCGATACCCTTCATTTATTTACATTAAGAGATTTACCTAACAAATTTCCTAATTTGAGAACAAGTTTTGCACACGGAGGAATGTTAGGTATAGCTAGCTATGGGAGAAGAATTCAGGGTTTTGATGGACGTCCAGATATCTTTGAAGAATTAGAAGATCCGAGAAAAACTTTAGGCCATAAGAACTTGTATTTTGATACTCTTGTTCATGATTCGCATACGCTTGATTTATTAAAGAAAAGAGTTGGAGTGAGTCAGTTAATCATGGGATTAGATGATCCTTTTCCTTTAGGAGAAATGGAAGGTGTTGGAACATCTTATCCAGGAAGAGTGATAGATTATGCTGTTGAAAATGGAATTTTGACTAAGCAAGAAGCTAAAGACATTTGGTGTAAGAATGTATTGAACTGGCTTAATAAGAGAGAAGAAGATTTATAAAAAATGAATGTAAATTTTAAGTTAGGAGGTAAATCATACTCAATTGACTTTTCAGAATATTATGACTTATCTATACCTGTAAACTTTAATGGTTTGCAGCCAAACACATATAATGTTGAAAAAGCTACTTCATCACCATATAGGGATGATGATTTTATTGGAGACACAAGAGAGGGAGGTCCATGCAATTTCGAGACATTTAAGATAACGCCCCATTGTAATGGTACTCATACAGAGTGTATAGGTCATATTACAAAAGAAAGGATTTCAATTAATCTTGCTTTAAAAGAAGTTTTTATAAAAAGCACACTAATTTCAGTTACTCCAAATAATAGTAAAGAAACGTATTTTCCAAATTTAAATTCTGAAGACCTTTTGATTACCAGGCACATGTTGGAAGAAAAACTAAATAATATCTCTGATGCTTTTTTAGAAGGGTTAATAATCAGAACATATCCAAACTCAAAAATTAAAATGTCGCAAGATTATATGCAGCAACCACCGCCTTTTTTTTCTATAGAAGCAATGAAATATTTAAGAAAAAGAGGTGTAGAACATCTTTTGGTTGATACCCCTTCAGTGGATAGGTTGTTTGATGATGGCATTTTGAGCAGCCATAATATTTTTTGGGATACTGAAGCTAAAAAGTACAATAGTAATACTAAAAATTATACAATTACAGAAATGATATATGTTGATGAAAAAATAGAAGATGGTAAATATCTGTTAAACTTACAAATACCTTCTTTTGTTTCTGATGCTGCCCCAAGTCGCCCATTAATTTTTAAATTAAATGACATTTAAAAACTCAATAGAATTTGCTTTAGAACTTGATAAAAAAGATCCTCTTGCTTCTTATCAGGACAAGTTTTATTTTCCTCTTCAAAATAACGGAGATAAGTATATTTATCTTTGCGGTAATTCTCTTGGGTTACAATCAAAAAATACTGAAGAGTTCGTGCAACAAGAATTAGAGGATTGGAAAAGCCTTGGAGTTGAAGGGCATTTACATGCCAAAAACCCCTGGTTGCCTTATCATGAATTTTTGTCTTCAAGTTATTCAAAAATAGTTGGTGCTAAAGAGAATGAAGTGGTTGCTATGAACACCTTATCTGTCAACCTTCATTTAATGATGGTCTCATTCTATAGGCCAACTAAGGTTCGTTATAAAATTATAATTGAGTCTGATGCATTTCCTTCTGATATTTATGCTGTTGAGTCACATATTAAACATCATGGGCTTGATCCATCTTCATCTTTAATAAAGCTTGCTCCAAGAAAAGGAGAGGTTGTAGTGAGGACAGAAGATATATTAAACATTATTAATGAAAATTCTGATTCTATTTCTCTGATTTTGCTAGGAGGAGTTAATTACTATACAGGTCAAGTTTTCGACATGCAGAAAATTACAGATTATGCTCATAAGTATAATATTATGGTAGGATTTGATTTGGCACATGCTGCTGGCAATATTGAATTATCGCTAAATGATTGGGGAGTTGATTTTGCTGTTTGGTGTTCATATAAATATTTAAATTCTGGTCCGGGCTCAGTTGCCGGGGTTTTTATACACGAAAAACATCATAAAAGAAAACTAGAAAGATTTGCAGGATGGTGGGGGCATAACAAGGAAAGTCGTTTTAAAATGCCAGATGAATTTATGCCTATTGAAACAGCTGAAGGCTGGCAATTAAGTAATCCTCCTATTCTTTCTTTAGCAGCTGTTAGAGCTTCTTTATCTATTTTTGATGAAGTTGGAATGCCATCACTAGTAGAAAAATCAAAACAGTTAACCTCTTATTTAGTTTTTCTACTTGGTCAGTTGCCAAATGATCGAATTAAAATAATCACACCTAATGAAAGAGGCTGTCAGATATCTTTAAGTGTAAAAAATGGAGATAAAAATTTATTTAATGAAATTACAAAAAAAGGAGTAATAGCTGATTGGAGAGAACCTGATGTAATTCGTGTAGCTCCAGTTCCTTTGTATAATAGTTACTTAGATGTATATAATTTTTGTAAAATTCTGGAAGAAACTTTGTAAATGAAAAAAAACATAGTAATAGTTGGTGCTGGATTAGCAGGTTCTTTATGTGCTCTTTACATGCTCAAGAGAGGGTATCAAGTTAGAATTTATGAGCGCAGGCCAGATATGCGCAAAACAGCTTTAGTTGCGGGACGCTCAATCAATCTCGCTTTATCAAAAAGAGGGTGGACAGCTTTAGAAAAAGTAAACGTGGATGAATATGTTCGAGATATAGCCATACCAATGCCTAAAAGAATTATGCATGATGATGATGGTAGTCTCACAGATCAATATTATGGTAATGAAGATCAAGCAATTTTTTCTGTTCCAAGAGGGGGGTTGAATGTTTTATTAATGAATCTTGCCGAAAAAGAAGGGGCTAAAATTTTCTTTAATCATAAGTGCATTGATGTAAGCTTCGATAAAGCTGAACTTATTTTTTATAATAATGCAACACAAAAAAATATTACAATTGAATGTGATTTAATCGTTGGTGCCGATGGGGCTTATTCAGCTGTGAGAGATAAAATGATGCGTCAGGATCGTTTTCAGTTTTCTCAATTTTATATTGAGCATGGTTATAAAGAATTATTAATTCCTGCAAATCCAGATGGAACACATAAAATCGAAAAGAATGCATTGCATATTTGGCCGAGAGGAAATTTTATGCTCATTGCATTACCTAATTTAGATGGTAGCTATACTTGTACACTTTTTTCTCCTTTTGAAGGAAATGATTCTTTCGAAAAGCTAGATACGACTCAAAAGGTAAATGAATTTTTTAGTAGAGTTTTTCCAGATTTTACTAAATTGATTCCCGACCTTTCCGATCAGTTTTTTAAGAATCCAACTTCTTCAATGGGAATTTTTAAGTGTTATCCATGGCATCTTAATGATTATTGTGTTTTAATTGGAGATTCAGCTCATGCTACAGTGCCATTTTATGGTCAAGGAATGAATGCTAGTTTTGAGGATTGTAGGATTTTAGATGAATTGATAAATGATGAGGATGATTTGAAAAGTATTTTAATTAGATATTCTCAGGCTCGAAAGTCAAATGGAGATGGTTTGCAGGATTTGTCTTTGCACAATTTTATTGTTATGCGTGACAAAACAGCAGATCCAAAATTCTTATTACAGAAAAAGATTGAGCAAAAATTCTCTAAGCTTCATCCAGAAAAATGGGTCCCTTTGTACAGTATGGTTTCTTTTACAAACACTCCCTATTCAGAAGCGTGGAAAATAGGCATGAAGCAAGAAAAATTAATGGAACAAATTATGTCTATTGAAAATATAAATGAACTTTGGGATACTGATGAGGTGATGAAAAAAATGCTAAAAATTGTAAAAAACACACAAAAAAGTGCAAAAAAGTGCAAAAAAGTGCAAAAAAGTGCAAAAAATTAAATATAAAAATGCTTAAGCTTAATTTGTTTTTCTATTTATTATTTGTTTTTAATTTTTCTTTTGCACAACTTGATGTATTGAAAAATGTATCAAGTACAGCGAATTCATTTATTAATTCTAAAAAGACACAATCTAATAAAGATATTAGTAATGGATTAACTGAAGCTTTAAAAATTTCTGTTATTAAATCATGTAATAATGCATCCCAACTAAATGGTTTTTATAAAAATGATAATATTAAAATTCCATTTCCAAGTAAAATAAATAAAGTTAAAAAGGCTTGTCTAAATATAGGTCTAGATAAATTAGTTTTAGATTTTGAGTATTCTATGAATCAAACTGCTGAATTAGCATCTATAGAAGCATCTGAAATAATTGTTAAGGCTGTTTTAAGCCTAAGATTTAATGATGCAATTCAAATTTTAAATGGCTCAGAAAATTCAGCAACACTATATTTAAAAGACAAATCTTTTGATAATTTATATACTACTTTTTATCCTATTGTTAAAAATGAAATGGACAATACTGAAGTTCAGAAAATGTTAGATTTAATTCTTAAGAGATATAATACAATACCTCTTGTTAAAAAAGTAAAGTTTGATTTGACTGATTACATTACCTTAAAAACTATTGATGGAATTTTTTATTTAATTGAAGAGAATGAAAAAGAAATAAGAAATAATCCTAAAGCTAGAACTACTCAAATACTAAAGAAAATTTTTAATTAAAATGAAAAAATATTTATCTCTATTAATTTTTGTTTTTTTTCTTTCATGTTCAATCGAGCAAGAGAAGAAAACTATTATTCTTTCAAAAGCATCAACTAATTATATTAACTGGTTGACCGAACTCGATTTTAATATAGTAAATGCATATACAATTAATAATTTAGATAGTCTTATGTTAGTTGCTGATGGAATAGTATTAACTGGTGGTGAGGATATCAATCCTCTAATGTATGGGGACAGTTCAAACTTATTACTTTGTGAAGCAATGGATTTCAGGCGTGATAGCATAGAGAAAAAATTATTTGATTATGCTCTCTCTGAGCAGATCCCTTTTATAGGAATATGTAGAGGTATGCAAATGATGAATGTTGCACATGGAGGAACTTTATATGGTGATATTCCAACAGAATTAGGTGATGAAGTTATACATAGAAATAATGGAGAGGTTACACATGAAATATATATATCTTCAAATAATAACGATTATGTTGACATGATTTTCCCAAAAAATAATGATTCTATCCATACTGTAAATTCATGGCATCATCAAGGATTAAAGGATATAGCTGAAGGAATTGTTGTTGTTGCAGAATCTAATGATGGTTTACCAGAAGCTGTTGTTATGGACAAAAGTCTTCACCCTTTTATGATTGCTGTTCAGTTTCATCCTGAAAGATTAGGTGCTGATAATGGTATCCATCAAAATATGAGAAAGAATTTTTTTGATGCTATATATCAAGATTGATCTTTATAGTTTTTCTATTTTTGCCTAGATGTCAACTAGCAAAACAATACTAATAATTTTAGATGGATGGGGTCATGGTGACAAATCAAATTCTGATGCAATTTTTAATGCAAAAACCCCATTTATTGACTCTCTTTATAAAAAATATCCAAACTCAGAGCTATTAACTGATGGGGAAAAAGTAGGGTTGCCAGAGGGACAAATGGGTAATTCTGAGGTTGGCCATTTAAATATAGGTGCAGGAAGAATTGTAGATCAAGATTTAGTGAAAATTAATAAAGCTTGCAGAAACAATTCAATTTCAGAAAACATAAGTTTAAATAATTCTTTTGAGTATGTTAAAAAAAATAATAGCTCACTTCATTTGATAGGTTTAGTGTCTGATGGTGGAATTCACTCACATCAACAACATTTATATAAGTTACTTGAAACTGCTAAATTAAAAGGGGTTAAAGAAGTTTTTGTACATGCTTTTACCGATGGTCGAGACTGCGACCCAACTTCTGGAATACAGCACCTAAAAAAGTTATTTGATAATTTAAATGGAGCTAAGATTGCTTCTGTTTCTGGAAGGTATTATGCTATGGATAGAGATAATCGATGGGAAAGGATTCGAGTGTCATATGATGCTATGGTAAATGGTGAAGGAGAAATATCAAAAAATATTTTTGATTCGATTAAAGATTTGTATGATAAAAAGATTACTGATGAATTTTTAACTCCCTTAGTATGTGTAGATAAAAATGGAAACCCTATTGGTAAGATAAAAAATGGAGATGCGGTTATTTGCTTCAATTATAGAACAGACAGATGTAGAGAAATAACTTCTGTGCTTACTCAATTTGATATGCCTGATTTTAATATGCAGAAATTAGATTTGCATTTTACAACAATGACAAACTATGATTCAACTTTTAAAAATATTAATGTCATATTTGATAAGAAAAATATAGAAAATACTTTAGGAGAAATTTTAGAATTAAACAATTTGAAGCAAACAAGAATTGCTGAAACTGAAAAATATCCTCATGTAACCTATTTTCTATCTGGTGGAAGAGAAAAAGTCTTTAAAGGTGAAAGAAGAATTATGGCTGATTCTCCAAAGGTTGCAACATATGATTTAAAACCGCAAATGAGTGCACTTGAATTAGTTGAAAAAACAGTTTTAGAAATTAAAGAAAATAGGCCTGATTTTATTTGTTTAAATTTTGCTAATCCAGATATGGTTGGTCACACTGGTGATTTTAAAGCAATCGTTCAGGCAGTTGAAATTGTTGATCAATGTTCTAAAAGTGTTGTTGAACATGCAATACAAAACAAATACAAAATATTAATAATTGCTGACCACGGAAATGCTGATTATGCTTTAAATATTGACGGAACACCAAACACTGCTCATACGACAAATCCAGTTCCTTGTTTTTTGATTAATTCAAAATATGAGAAATTAAATAATGGAATTTTAGCTGACGTTGCTCCAACAATTTTAAAATTAATGGGTGTTGAAAAGCCAATTGAAATGACTGGTAAAAGCTTAGTATAAAATGGAATATATAAATAAATACATAAAAGAAAATAAAGAAAGATTTATAGATGAACTCATAAATTTATTGAAAATACCTTCAATTAGTGCTGATCCTGCATATAAACAAGATGTAATGAATTGTGCAGATGCAGTTGCAGGTTCATTAAAATCAGCTGGTGCCAATAATGTTGAGATTTGTCCAACAGCCGGATACCCAATTGTATATGCCGACATGATAATAGATAAAAGTTTACCTACTGTTTTGGTTTATGGACATTATGACGTTCAGCCTGCAGATCCATTAGAATTGTGGGAGAGTGGTCCTTTCGATCCCATAATTAAAAAAACAGAGACACATCCAGATGGTGCAATTTTTGCTAGAGGAGCTTGTGATGATAAAGGGCAATTTTATATGCATGTTAAAGCATTTGAATTAATGATTGAAACTAATACTCTTCCATGTAATCTTAAATTTATGATAGAAGGAGAAGAGGAAGTAGGATCAGAACATTTATCTGATTTTGTTGTCTCTAACAAAGAGAAATTATCATGTGACGCAATTTTAATTTCTGATACAGGAATAATTTCAAATAATACACCTTCAATAACTACTGGTTTAAAAGGCTTAAGTTATTTAGAAGTTGAAGTGACAGGCCCTAATCGTGATTTGCATTCAGGATTGTATGGAGGAGCTGTTGCTAATCCTATTAATATTTTGTGTGAGATGATAGCAAAATTGAAGGATGAAAATAATAAAATTACAATTCCCGGTTTTTATGATAATGTAGCAGAGCTATCAATTGAAGAAAGAGCCAAAATGGCTAAAGCTCCATTTTCACTTGATGAATATAAAAAAGCACTTGAATTGACTGATGTACATGGTGAAGAAGGTTTCACAACTATGGAGCGAACAGGTATTAGACCAACTTTGGATGTAAATGGAATATGGGGAGGGTATATTGGTGAGGGAGCTAAAACAGTAATTCCCTCAAAAGCTTTTGCAAAAATATCGATGCGACTTGTTCCACATCAAAGCGATAATGAAATTACTCAACTATTTACAGATTATTTTAAATCAATTGCACCCAAGAGTGTTAAGGTTGAGGTGCGTCCTCATCATGGAGGAGAGCCTTATGTTTCTCCAACAGATATCATTGCATATAAAGCGGCTAGTCAGGCAATGAAAACTACATATGGGAAGGAGCCAGTACCTGTAAGATCGGGGGGGGAGTATTCCAATAGTAGCATTATTTGAAAAAGAGTTGAACGTAAAATCTATTTTGTTTGGTTTTGGACTTGATAGTGACGCAATTCATTCTCCCAATGAGCATTATGGAATTTTTAATTATTTAAAAGGTATTGAAACGATTCCTCACTTTTATTATAATTTTTTTAAAATGTATAGCAGTGAGTAAAATTGAATTCTATGAAAAACAAAAATTTACACAATTATGGGTGTGGATTATTTTAGTTGCTTCTTTTTTATTGCCGTGTTTGATTCCTGTATTATCAAATGAAGATATTCAATTTCTAAATGATGACTCTAGAATTATACTTCTTTTAGGACTAGTTTTTTGTTTGTTATTTTATTTGTTAGAGCTTAGGATTTCTGTTACTTCTAAGGGAATTCACTATCAATTTTTTCCAATGCACTTTAAATCATATATAATAAGATTTGATGAAATTGAAAATGTTGAAGCAATTACATACTCACCAATTAAAGATTATGGAGGATGGGGGATTCGATTTAGATATAAGGCAAAAGCTTATAATGTAAGAGGAAATAAAGGTGTTAAAGTAAATTTGAAAAACGGCAGGCATATTTTAATTGGAAGTCAAAATCATAATGCACTAGCAAATGCTATAGATAATTTTATAGGATCTTAATAATAAAATAGTTTTTTTTGCCTTTTTGAACAAGCAGATATTTTTTATTTATTAGATTTTCCGAAGAGGTTTGAAATTCTAAGGAAATTTTTTCTTTATTTATACTAACAGCATTTGACGTTATCATTCTTCTGGCTTCTCCTTTACTATCAAAGATATTTGTTTTCTCAGAAAGTAAATCTAATAACCCACAGTTAATATCATCTTGTTTTAGTTCAAATTGTGGAACTCCTTCAAAAACTGATAAGAAGGTGTCTTCATCAAGTTTAATTAAATCTTCAGAAGTAGACTTCCCAAATAAAATATTGCTGGCAATTAATGCATTATTTAATTCATTTTCTCCGTGAACTCTTAAAGTGACATCTTTTGCTAACTCTTTTTGTAAAACTCTAAGATGGGGAGCTTTATCATGTTCTTTAACTAAATCGTTGATTTCATTTTGATTTTTTAAAGTAAAAATTTTAATGTAATTTTTAGCATCTTCATCAGAATTATTTAACCAAAATTGATAAAATTTATAAGAGGAAGTTTTATTCTTATCAAGCCAAACATTTCCCTCTTCAGTTTTTCCAAATTTTCCCCCATCTGATTTTTGAATTAATGGTGTTGTTACAGCAAAAGCACTTCCACCCTCTTTCCTTCTTATAAGTTCCGTTCCAGTAACAATATTTCCCCATTGATCAGATCCACCAAGTTGAACCTTACAGTTTTTGTTTTTCCAAAGCCAATAAAAATCATAACCCTGAACTAATTGATAGGAAAACTCAGTGAAACTCATCCCAGTTGATAATCTGGATTTTACGGAATCTTTTGCCATCATATAATTTACAGAAATATGTTTACCATTATCTCTTATAAATTCTAAGAAAGACATATTTTCAAACCAATCATAATTATTTATTACTACAGCAGAATTATCTCCACAGTTAAAATCAAGAAATTTTTCTAGTTGTTTCTTTACACAGTTTAAATTATGATCTAAGGTATCTTTATCTAAGAGATTTCTTTCTTTTGATTTTCCAGAAGGATCACCTACCATTCCTGTAGCACCCCCTACAAGAGCATATGGTTTATGACCGGCATTTTGAAGATGCACTAAAATCATAATTTGAACTAAGCTTCCTATATGTAATGAATCAGCTGTAGGATCAAATCCAATATAGGCAGAAGTCATTTCATTTTGGAATTGCTCTTTAGTACCAGGCATAATATCATGAATCATACCTCGCCATGTTAATTCTTGTATAAAGTTCATCAATACTTTTTTTCAAAAATAAGAATATATATAAAATAATAGATTAATCTTTTAATGCCATATATGTATTTTTGTAATATGATTTTTTTAACCAGAGGAACCGGACTTGTTGGCTCATATATTTTGTTGTTGTTAATGCAAAATAATATTTCAGTTAAAGCATTAAAGCGCTCATCAAGTAGTATGCATACTTGCAAAAAGATATTTGATTATTATAAATCTTCAAATTTATTTGATAAAATTTTTTGGTGTGAAGGTGATATTAATGATATACCTTCTTTAGATAAACATATGTGTGATTGTGATATTGTAATTCATGCAGCAGGACTTGTTTCATTTCAAAAAGCTGATGTAGAGTTGTTGAAAAAAATCAATATTGAAGGAACAGCAAATGTTATGAATGTTGCGTTAAGCCATAATTTCAAAAAATGTATATATATCAGTTCAGTTTCTACATTAGGAAGAAAAGATGGAGATCTTGAAATTAATGAAGAGTCATTTTTTTCTGCAAACAAATCTGTAAGCAATTATGCATATAGTAAGTATTATGCTGAACAAGAAGTATGGCGTGCTTCCTCAGAAGGTATCAATACCATAATATTGAATCCATCAATAATTTTAGGGCCCGGTGATTGGAATAAGGGTAGTTCTAAAATTTTTCAAACAGTTTTTAATGGCTTAAAATTTTATTCTCCAGGAAGTTCAGGTTACGTAGATGTTATGGATGTTGCTAAAATTACAATACAGTTTTTGTCTGAAAAAATTAAAAATGAAAGATATATTTTAAACGGAACTAACATTTCATTTCAGGACGTTTTTAATCAAATAGCAGATGAATTTAAAATTCCACGAGCAAAATATAAAGTAACCCCATTTTTAAAAGAATTAGCTTGGAGGGTCGATGCTTTGAAAACATTTTTCACAGGTATGCCTTCACTTCTTACTAAAGAAACTGCTAATAGTGCAATGAAACGTGTTGCATACTCATCAAAAAAAATCAAAGAAACACTGAAATATGATTTTATTCCAATTGACAAAACAATTAAAGAGTATTGTAGATTTTTTGAAAAAGAGCTAATCTAATTTAGATTTCTCTTTTTTTATTTTTTCAAGAGCATTTGTGTATATTTTTTCAAGTTCATCATTAGATAAAGAGTAAAATTCCAATGAATTTTTAAAATCAATATAGGACACATTATACATTGAAAAAATCGAATCATAGTCATGTTGCAGAATGGCAGTAGCTTTAATTTCTTCTTTGAATTTTATAGTTTCAAACTTAGCTTCTATTAAATGAATATCCGCAATCAAATCTGTGAACATATCAGCTGGTATGATATTATCATTAGCTCTATTATTGATATTGTTACAGCTAAACAATATAAGAAACAGTATAAATATTCTTATCATAAGGCAAAGTTAAAATAAAGAGAATTAATACACAAAATACTATTGATAACTTGATGTTTGATGTTGAATGATACTTATGCCAATGTTCTTTAAAAGCTTATATTTGAACACCAAATTAATCTAAATAAATCAAGATGAAAAAATTATTATATTTAATTGTTGCAGGTTTTATTTTTGTATTTAGTGCATGCGGAGGCGGTGCTACTACAGAGGAAGCTGCAACAGAAACAACAGAAGAAGCAGCTCCTGCAGCAGCAGCGGCAGCTCAAGATTCTGCTGATGTTGCAGCTGAAGAAGCTGAAACTGCAGCTGAAGAAGAGAGTGCTGGTGAATAATTAGCTTCAACACAAATTAAAAAAAGCACCTAACTAGGTGCTTTTTTTATCTATTAAAAGTTAATCGCATCCCTTTAATGGATTCATTAAAGCGCCCATTTTCGTAAACAATATTTCCATTAACTATTGTGTAGTTTACTTTTCCAAATAATTCATCTCCTTCAAATGGCGACCATTTACATTTATAAAGAAGGTCTTCTTTTTTGACTTCATACTTTTTATTAATGTCTACAAGTACAAGATCTGCAAAGTAATTTTCTCGTATAAAACCTCTCTTTTCAATTTTAAAGCAAATCGACGGGTTATGACACATTTTTTCTACTACTTTTTCAAGATTAATTTTATTCTGATTAACAAATTTTAGCATTACACCAAGCCCATGTTGAACTAAAGGACCGCCTGATGGTGCTTTTAAATATTTATTGTTTTTTTCATCTATTGTATGAGGAGCATGATCAGTTGCGATTACATCTATTTTGTTTTCTATAAGAGCATTTAATAATGCTATTTGATCACTTTTGTTTTTAACAGCTGGATTCCATTTGATATATGATCCTTTTTCTTTGTAGTTATCAGAATTAAAATACAAATGATGAATGCAGACTTCAGCTGTAATCTTTTTATCTTTTAAAGGAATGTTGTTTTCAAAAAGACTAACTTCTTTTTCAGTTGATAAATGAAAAACATGTAAGCGTGTATTGTGTTTTTTTGCAAGTTCAACCGCAAATGATGATGATTTATAGCATGCCTCAACACTTCTAATATCAGGATGAAGATTAATTGGAATATTATCTCCGTATTGTTTAACCGCTTTCTGAATGTTTTCCTTTATAATTGTCTCGTCTTCACAATGTACTGCAATTAAGCACTTTGATTTTTTGAATATTTCTTCCAAAACATTTTTATCATCTACTAGCATATCTCCCGTTGATGAGCCCATGAAAATTTTAATCGCACCTACAGTTTTTGGGTCAGTTTTTAAAACCTCTTTTAGATTATTGTTTGAAACTCCCATGAAAAAAGTAAAATTAGCTAGTGATTTTTTATCCCCAGTTCTAAATTTTTCTTCTAATAATTCTTGTGTTAATGTTTGAGGGTTAGTATTTGGCATCTCCATAAATGAAGTAATTCCACCTGCAATTGCAGCTTTGCTTTCAGTATATATGTCTGCTTTGTGAGTAAGTCCAGGTTCACGAAAATGAACTTGGTCATCAATTAATCCAGGAATTAAATGAAGGCCCTCTGCGTTAATACATTTATCAACCTTTTCATTTATTGAGTTAGCGATCTTTTTTATTATTCGATCTTCAATTAATAAATCTGATTTAAATATTTTACCCTCATTTACAATTTGCGCATTTTTAATGAGTGTCTTCACCTATTTCCAGTTTTTAAAATAGCTCTTTACTTTCATTTTGATTACTCCAAAGAGAGCTTCATAGAATATTCCACCACTCATTTTTGAATTTCCTTCTTGTCGATCTGTAAAAATTACTGGAACTTCTATGATATTGAATCCGTATTTCCAAGACGTAAATTTCATTTCTATTTGAAAGGCATAGCCAACAAATTCAATCTTGTCAAGATTAATTTTCTCTAAAACTTTTCTATTATAGCATTTAAATCCAGCAGTAGAGTCATGAATTGGCATTCCAGTTATTGCCTTTACATATTTTGAAGCGAAATAGGACATTAATAGTCTACTCATAGGCCAATTTACAATATTTACTCCCTTAACATATCTTGATCCAATTGCCACATCTCCTTCCTTTTCTTTACAAGCTATTAATAATCTTGAAAGATCATTTGGATCGTGTGAAAAATCAGCATCCATTTCAAAAATATATTGATAATCTTTTTTTAATGCCCATTTAAAGCCGAGAATATAAGCAGTACCTAAGCCTAACTTACCCTTTCTTTCTTCAATAAATAATGTGTTTGAAAATTCTTTTTGTAGTTCTTTTACTTTTTTTGCCGTTCCATCAGGAGAACCATCATCAATTATCAGAATACTAAATGATTCTTCTAGTGAAAATACTTTTCGGATAATATTTTCAATATTTTCAATTTCATTATAAGTAGGTATGATAATTAAATTTGACATCTAGAACAGTTTGATTCGCAAAGTTAACTATTTCTGTGATTCTTTAATAATACTTGTTACAACATTTGGATCAAGTAAAGTACTTGTGTCCCCAAGTTCATTAAATTCTCCACTTGCTATTTTTCTTAGTATACGTCTCATTATTTTTCCAGATCTTGTCTTCGGAAGCCCTTCAACATATAGAAATTTATCAACCTTAGCAATCGGCCCTACATGTTTGGTAATTAAATCATTAATTTCTATTCCTGTAGCTTTCTTGTCTTTTGGTGAAGAATGACAAATTATGTATGCAAATATTCCATTTCCTTTTATTGAATGAGGATATCCAACAATTGCACTTTCACAAACATTTTTATGTTCATCAATTGCACTTTCAATTTCTGCTGTTCCTAGATTGTGACCAGAAACAATAAGCACATCATCAACTCTACCGGTTATTCTAAAAAGCCCCTCCTCATTTTTATAACATCCATCACCACTAAAGTATTTGCCAGGAAAAGAAGAAAAATAAGTGTCAATAAACCTTTGGTGATCTCCGTAAATTGTTCTTGCCATTGAAGGCCATGGGTATTTTACACATAATTTACCTTCTGTATTATTAGTTTCTAATTCATCTCCGTTTTCATCCACAATACATGCTTTTATACCAGGAAGAGGAAGGGTCGCAAATGTTGGCTTTGCCTTATTAATCCCAGCAAGATTTGATATCATTATACCACCTGTTTCGGTTTGCCACCAAGTGTCAACAATTGGGCATTTCTCACCTCCGATTTCTTTAAAATACCAGTTCCATGCATCTTCATTTATTGGCTCTCCAACCGTTCCCAATACCTTTAATGATTCAAGATCATATTTTTTAACGTATTCATTTCCGTAGGCTTCCAATGATCTAATTGCAGTTGGCGCAGTATAAAAAATATTTATTTTATTTTTCTCAACAATTTCCCAAAATCTTCCTGCATCTGGATATGTAGGAACTCCTTCAAACATAACAGTTGTAGCTCCCGCAAGCAATGGTCCGTAAATTATATAAGTATGCCCAGTAATCCATCCGATATCTGCAGTACACCAATATAGATCTCCATGATTGTATTGAAAAACATTTTCAAAAGAATACTGAGCATAAATCATGTATCCTGCTGTTGTATGTACAATACCTTTTGGTCTACCAGTTGACCCAGATGTATAGAGAATAAACAATTGATCTTCAGAATCCATAATTTCGGCATGGTGATGTATGCTAGTTTTTTTCATTTCTTCATGCCACCAAAAATCTCGATTATTTTTCATAATAATTGGTGTATTTGTTCTTTCAAGTACAATACAGCATTGGATTGAAGGAGTATTTTTCATTGCTTCATCTGCGATTTTCTTTAGTGGAGTGATTTTATTTCCCCTAAAACCGCCGTCTGAAGTTATTAATGCTTTACATTGAGCGTCATTTATTCTATCACAAAGTGATTTTGCAGAAAATCCGGCAAAAACTACGGAATGAATTGCTCCAATTCTTGCACAGGCTAGAACTGCAATTGCAAGCTCAGGAACCATTGGCATATACAAACAAATTCTGTCTCCCTTTTTTATTCCTTTATTTTTTAAAACATTTGAAAATTGACATACTTTTTCATAAAGTTCATTATATGAAATGTCAATATTTTTTTCTTTTGGATTATTAGCAATCCACTTTATAGCAATTTGATCACCTGAAGATGCAAGATGTCTATCAAGACAATTTTCTGTTATATTTAATTTTCCCCCATCAAACCACTTGACATGAGCCTTGTGAAAATCCCAATCTAGAACCTCCTCCCATTTTTTATGCCATGTAAATGAATTAGCTTTTTTAGCCCAAAACTCTTCAGGGTTTTTATCAAAATTCTCTTTCTCAAGCTTGTATTCTTCTAAGTTATTTATTCTCATTAAATATTATTTTTTATTAACATATTTAATTTGTTTTTGTAAAGGTAATTTAATATAATAATCTCTACTAATAATTTAATGTTTTTGTAAATTAGCCATTATTTATAAAAAATATCAATATGAAAAGAATTATACTAACTTTTTTAAACTTATGCTTTGTTTCATCAATAGTAGCACAAGACTGTACTGATTTGTTTTTTTCAGAATATGTTGAAGGTCCCGCTAATAATAACGGAGTTGAAATTTACAACCCTTCAAATAGTACATTTGATTTAAGTGCATATACAGTGAATAGGTATTCTAATGGATCTAGTTCAGGTCCTGATACATGGCAACTTTCAGGTTCTATTGCTCCAGGTCAAACTATTTCAATAGGAAATGGTCAGTTAGATTCGGTTTGGGTTACTTCATACTGGTCTGTTCCTGTAGACCCAACATTTTATAATTCTTGTGACTTGCATTGTAGCGGTGTATATCCTACGCCTTTTTATTTTAATGGTGATGATGCAATTACTTTAGAAAAAGATGGCGGTATAATTGACATTATTGGTAAAGTAGGTGAAGATCCAGGTTCTGCATGGACTGATGATGCTTCAGCAGGTTACACTGATGCTAATGGCGGAACATGGTGGACTAAACGACAGACGTTAGTAAGAAAATCATCTGTAAAAAAAAGGAGTTACTATGAACCCTATTGTTTTTAACCCAACACTAGAATGGGATTCACTACCAGATGCAACTTATTCAGGTTTAGGCTCACATAGTTGTGATTGTATTACTTCTAGTACAGATAATTCAAAACAATCAAGTTATGTGGTATACCCTAATCCAGCAAATATTGGAGATAACATTGAGGTAAGTACATTTGATAACATTGAAAAAATATTTTTGTACAACATAGAAGGAAAACAATTTGTTATAAATCCAATTAATTCAAAACAAGCTATAATACAAAATGGTGAATTAAGTTCGGGTAATTATATTTTAAGAATTTTACTTGAAAACGGGAATTCTGTAGAACACAAACTAATTATACTATAGATTTTCTATATAAATTAAATCTTGAAAAGAGGACTTATATTATTTTTATGCAGTTTTATCAGCTTTAATTCTGCTTTTTCTCAGATTGTTGTAAAAGGAAATGTTACTGATGCATCAACATCCGAACCATTAATTGGAGCAACAATTATTTTTGGAAAGGGGAAAGGAACGGTAACTGATATTGATGGAAACTATTCTTTTGAAATAAGTGAAGGTGAACGAAATCTAACAATTTCATATGTTGGTTATACGCAACTTTCTAAGAGAATAAACGTTTCAAAAAATTCTTCAGTATTTAATTTTAAATTAAAGACCCTATTGTTAAATGAAGTTCAAGTAACAGCTGATTTAGCTAAAGAAAGAGAAACTCCAGTAGCATTTTCAAGTATTCCAATTAAAAAGATTACAGAGGAATTAGCATCTCAAGACATACCTATGATTTTAAATTCAACACCTGGAGTTTATGCTACTCAGTCTGGTGGAGGTGACGGAGATGCCAGAATTACAATTAGAGGATTTAACCAAAGAAACGTTGCTGTTATGATTGATGGTATTCCAGTTAATGACATGGAAAATGGTTGGGTATATTGGAGTAATTGGTTTGGTCTCGATGCAGTAACTTCAAACATTCAAGTTCAAAGAGGATTGGGCGCATCAAAACTAGCAATACCATCTGTAGGAGGAACTATGAATATTTTAACAAAAGGAACTGGTAATAAATCAGGTGGGAAAATAAAACAAGAGATCGGTTCTTTTGGAAAAATACGCACATCTATTGGTTATAATACTGGTAAATTAAAAAATGGTTGGGGTTTAACTTTAGCTGGTTCATATAAACAAGGTAACGGTTTCGTAGATGAAACATATAGTCAAGGATTTTTCTATTATACTAAAATTCAAAAAGAATTAGGAAAGCATGTATTAAGCTTGTCAGTAATGGGAGCTCCTCAAAATCATGGACAAAGATCATACAAAAGTGATATAGCAACATATGACACAACTTTTGCCAGAGAGCTTGGAGATACTTCTTCTTTTGCTGGCAGAATAGTAAATAAGGGAATTCAATATAATAAACACTGGGGTTGTCTTGATAGATGGACGCTAAATTCTAATGGAGATACAATACATAATAATGAAACATTAAACACAAGAAAAAACTATTATCATAAGCCTCAATTCTCATTAAGAGATTTTTGGACGGTCAATAAAAAATTATATGTTTCTAATATTTCGTATTTATCAATTGGAAATGGAGGAGGGACTAGACTTAGTTCCAACTCAGATAATTATGATAACAATGGCCAGATTAATTTACAGGAATTCTATGACTTAAATTCCAATAATCTGGATCAGTTTTATTCTGATGAAAATAAGTCAGAAACATATTTAAGAAGTTCAATTAATAACCATTTTTGGTATGGATTGCTTTCAACAGTGAATTATAAACTCTCTGATAGCATTACTATTTCTGGAGGTTTTGATTACAGATACTATAAGGGAGAACATTATAGAGAGGTATATGATTTGTTAGGAGGTGATTATGCAATTGATGATGCTAATGGAGTGCAAGTATCTCAAGTAAAAAGAAAAGGAGACAAAGTTGGTTACAATAATGATGGATATGTAAAATGGATAGGAGGTTTTTCTCAGCTAGAATATAGTGATGGCAAAATAAGTTCATTTATTAATTTATCTGCTGCTAATTCTGCATATAAAAGAATAGACCATTTTAAAAAGAAAGATTTAGTTTTAGAAGACACTACATTTGTTGAAGCTCTTGGTACTTCAGTGAATACAACATATATTTTTGACGAAAATGGAACAATTATAGGGGCTGAAAAATCCATGATAGAAGATACCATATTTTATAACGGAAGAGCATATACCATGAATTCTGAAGAGGCAAAACTCGCAGAAACAGATTGGAAGTGGATTCCAAGTTTTACTATTAAAACAGGAATGAATTATAATTTTGATGATTTTCATAATGCTTTTATTAATCTTGGATATATTTCAAAATCACCTAGATTTAATAATGTTTATGATTATAGTAATCAGCTTTTTAGAGATATACAAAATGAAAATGTAATTGCTGCTGAATTGGGATATTCTTATAGATCAAGACTATTCTCTGCGAATCTAAATTCATATTACACTTCATGGCAAAACAAACCTTCAAATGGGGGTGTTAGTGTTATGATTGATGACGTAACATACAGAGCCAATATAAATGGTATGGATGCATTACATAAAGGAATTGAATTTGATTTTATTTATAAAATTTTACCCAATCTTAGTGTCGAAGGCTTATTATCCTTAGGTGATTGGAGATGGAAATCAGAAGACACGGTGCGATTTTTAGATGATAATAATAATCCTGTTCTAGATGATTTTAATAACGAAGTAATAGCAACATTTGATGCTGTTAATGTACATGTAGGTGATGCTGCTCAAACACAGTATGGTTTGAGTTTAAGATATGAGCCTACTTTTAATTCCTACTTTAAAATAAGAGGAACATATTTTGATAATTATTATTCTGATTTTGACCCACTTTCTTTGAATGGTATAAATGCTAGAAGAGAATCTTGGAAAATTCCATCATATGCCTTGTTTGATTTGCACTGTGGTTATAAAATTCAATTATCAAAAAAGAATAAACTAAATTTAAGACTTAGTATTTTAAATTTATTTGATGAGATGTATATTTCTGATGCACAGAATAATGATCCATATAACACAAATTATCAAGATTTTGATGCAAAATCTGCAGGAGTATATTTTGGTTTAGGAAGAAGACTTAATCTTTCTGCTACCTTTAACTTTTAACTTTATAAAATGAAAAAAATTAATCTACTTTTAATAACTGCTTTATTTATTCAATCAATTTATGCTCAAGATATTTTAACCGCAAGATCACAAGGTGTTGGAGCTAATGTTACTGTAACAGGAGTTGTGACAAACGGAGATGAATTAGGACCTATAAGATATATCGAAGATGGAACTGCCGGTTTAGCTCTTTATGATTTAACAACTAATTTATTATTGAGCGGTTGTGTTCGTGGCGATAGTGTAACTGTTTCGGGGACATTGGTTGATTATAATGGCTTACTTGAACTTAATCCTACCTCCGCAGCATTTATTCATTCAAACAATAACCCATTGCCACAACCTCAAAATGTTACTCCTAATCAAATTGGAGAAGCAACTGAGTCTGAATTGGTTGAGATAGATAATGTGATTTTTAATTCTGGCGGTTCACTTTTTACAGTTGGAACACATGACTTCACCTCAAACACACAATCAGGTAAAATATACATTAGAAATGGACATCCATTAGAAAACTCTTTAATTCCATCTGGTCCAGTTACATTAATTGGTATTTCTTCTCAGTATACTTTTTTGATTCCTGCTAATGATGGATATCAAATTTTGCCAAGAGATTCAGCAGATATCATACAATCGGGAAATATAATTTTAACATCAGCTGTAACACAATCAAATATTTCTACTACAGGATTTGATCTTTCTTGGTCAACATCTGATTCAGCAACTACTGAAGCTAACTATGGCACCACTCAAGCTTTAAGTTCTAATTTAAATAACTCTGGAAATGTTGTAACGCACACTTTAAGTTTATCAGGATTGCAACCTGCTACTTTTTATTATGTTCAATGTTATTCAGTGAGTGGTACTGACACCGCATTTTCTAGTACAGGAATATATTCAACCGCCTCAAATTCTTCAGGAATAATACGTCCTTATTTTAATCATAGCGTGGAAACATCTGTATCAACTGGAGTTGATGCTCAAAATATTACAACCTATTTTAACGATACGATAAAAGCGTATATGGATTTAGCACAAAATACGCTAGATATTTGCGTGTATAATGCTTCAGATGCACTCATTGCTACAGCAATTAATGATGCTCATAATAGAGGGGTAGCTGTAAGGTACATTGCCGACGATGATGTAGTAAATTCAATGCTAAATAGTTTAGATCCTAATATTCCTATTGTATACAGAACTCCAACTCCAGCTGCAGGAATTATGC
Organism: uncultured Bacteroidota bacterium; assembly: GCA_902579065.1. Classification (GTDB taxonomy): domain Bacteria; phylum Bacteroidota; class Bacteroidia; order Flavobacteriales; family BACL11. The sequence goes on along the minus strand of CACHFI010000002.1, from coordinate 15,069 downwards.
ATAATAAATTCTTGGTGATTGATGCAAATTCCGTAAATAACTCATGGATTATGACAGGTTCAACCAATTGGACAAATCCAAGCAATCTTTTTAATGACTATAACAACTTAATATTTGTTCAAGATCAAGCTTTAGCAAAAGCCTATACAATGGAATTTGAAGAAATGTGGGCTGGCTCTTTCGGTTCAAATAAAATTGATAACACACCCCATGATTTTAATGTTAATGGAGTACATATGGAACTATATTTCTCACCTACAGATCAAACAACAAGTAAAATTTTAGAAGTGATTAATTCTGTTGATTATACCTTTGAATTTGCATTATTAGAATTTACAAGAGATGATCTTGGTGATGCAATTATTGACGTGCATAATAGCTTTGGAACCAATGTTCGAGGTATTATGGAATCTACAAATTCACAGTACGCCGAGTTTGATAAAATGGATGACGCAGGTGTTAATGTTAAATCACATTCAGGAATTCCAAATACTATACATCATAAATATGCTATAGCTGACGCTGATATTATTGCTTCTGATCCAATTTTATTAACGGGCTCACACAATTGGAGTAATAATGCAGAGAATAATTCTGATGAAAACACTTTAATTATTCATGATCATACTACAGCGAATATATATCTTCAAGAATTTACAAAGAGATTTGACGAACTAAGTTCAACATCAGTACTCAATAATTTAATTGATGTTGAGATAAATGTATTTCCAAATCCTTCACTTGGTGAAATAAATATTAATACTGATTTGGAAATCTATAAGATCAATATATATCTTCAGGATGGAAAGTTATATAAAACTCTAAGTTCTAAAAAGTTTGAACTTGATAGAAATTCCGTTTATTATCTTAAAATATTTACAACTTCAGGAGTTACTCTAAAAACGGTAATTGTTCAGTAAGATTATTTAGTAGTAAAAATATTTTCAACTCTTTTTGCAAAGTACATTAAGTATACGAAACAGAATACGGTTACCCAGTATGATTCATGTATACCTATAATGTCTGCAAGTTTTCCTTGAATTGGGGGAATTATAGCCCCACCAAGAATCATCATAACTAAAAATGCTGAACCTTGAGATGTAAATTTTCCAAGCCCTTTAATACTTAAAGCAAAAATGGAAGGCCACATTATTGAACAAAATAAACCACCACTTAAAAAGGCAAAAATTGCTACTGTTCCGCTAGTATATAATCCTACTAACATAGCAATAACACCAAAAAGACCAAATGTTTTTAATGTTAATGCAGGCTTATCTTTTCCAATAAAAAATCCAGCTATCTGAATAGCAACACAAATAGCAAATGCGAATAAATGTTTTACTTCAAATCCTGAAATGGCATTTACTGAAAGAACTACTGCAAATGCAAAATAGGGAACAAGAATGTAGAGCCATTTTTTTAGAGTATTTGATGGATTAAAAACAGTTATCGCACCTGTCCATCTTCCAATCATTAGTCCTCCCCAGTACATTGAAATGTATGGAGCAATCTGAGTGTCATTTAAAGATCCAAATGCTGGCGTTTTTAAAAGTTCTCCTAAATTACTTTGTATTGCTACTTCTACTCCAACGTAAGTAAATATAGCAAGCATTCCTAAAACTAATTGAGGATATTGCATTGCTCCCCAGCCATCAGAATTTTTCTTTGCCAATAAATTTGAGATTATTAAACCTCCAACAACTACAACTAAACTAATTAGCGATAAATTTAAAATTAAGGATTCAGATTCATGACTTAATGATTCGCCATCCCCTAAGCCGATATATTGATTAAAAATTTGCCTAAAAATTAAAATAAGTATAATCGTTATTATTATGAGGGAGGTCATTGCTTTTGAGGCACCAAGAAAGCTTGAGTCTTCTTTTCCATCAGGTAATTTTTTTGAGAAATGAAAGAGAGCAGCAGCTCCTAAAAACAATACACCAACAGCAATATATAAATATTGTACTACTGTTAATGTTATATTGTTATTTTCAATTTCTTGTCCAAGATCAATATTTGCACTTGCTGCTGTTCCAAAAAGGGCTAATGATACTACTATTGGTCCAATTGCTGTTCCAAATGAGTTTACACCACCAGCAAGATTTAGCCTGTGAGATCCTTTTTCTGGCTCACCAAGTGATATTGCAAATGGGTTTGCAGCAGTCTGTTGTAGAGAAAATCCAAGGCCAACAATGAAAAGCGCGCCAAGTATATAATTAAATGCTGATGAATCTCCAGGCGATGCTCCGTTAACAGCAATTATCATTGCACAAGCACCAATTGCAGACAATAATAATCCTTTGACAATACTACTTTTAAAGCCCCATGAGTTCATGATATCCATATTCCTTACACTTGAAAAAATAAACAGAAAAAGTGCCCCTATATAGTATGCTCCATAAAAAGCAAAATCAATTAATTGACTTTGGAACTGATCCAAGCTAAAGTATGTTTTACAAAATGGAATAAACACTCCATTACTAGCGGCAATAAACCCCCAAAAGAAGAATACTGTAACTAATGTATATAATGCTTGTTTATAATTTTTATTATCACTCATAATTTTTATTTAATAGTTATTTCATCAACAAAAACCCATGTTTTCCCCCCAGCTCCTAAATGCCATTCAGGACAAACACCATAATTTTTTGCCTTAATTTTAATATATCTTGTTTTTAAATTTTTCACTTTTAAAGTAAAATCTTTATGAAAACTTCCCTCTATTTTATCTGAGAAATTAGCTAACACTTTACCTTGATATTCATAATTAATATCATCATTAGAAGTCCAATACTCCACTTGTTTTGGAAAAAATATCCATGATCTTACATCTTGATGACAGCCCAAAGATATAGAATTAATTTTTTTTGTTTCGCTTAAATCAATTATAACATTTAAATCTTCTCTATATCCTTGCCAATTACCAGTTCTATAATTATTACCTCCTCTTAACTGATCAATGAGAGTTTTGTCACCAGCTGCTGCATATTGATTTGCATATGTGCTAAGTATTTTAATTTTTTTTGTGTCATCTCTTGGAAAATATTCGCTACTAACAATTTTACTTTTTTTATTTCCTCTTTTTGCATAGCTAGATATAATGCTTTGTTCATTTATTGTGATTGGCTCAATATATTTTTTATATCCTCGATTATTAATAGAATAATATATTTCAGAACTATCTACAGAGCCTAGTTCAACGATATGTTCATTTACAAAAGTTTGACTAGAAGCTATAAAATATGGTACAGAAATAATTTGATGATTTAAAATTCTAGAAATAGGAACTTCTTTATTTCCCCAATTACTTTCTTTTGATCCCATGATAAACTCTATTTCTCCACCGTTTAATATAGTCTGATGATTTATATAGCTTTTATCATAGTCATTACCATTTAATCTTGCAGATTGAATAAAAATATTTTTATCGGAAACGTTTTTAGCTTTTATAATGAAGGTTTTATTATTTTCTAATTTAATTTTTGCTTCTTTAAAAAGAGGTGTTCCAATTGCATAATAATCCATTCCTGGAGTAACAGGATAAAACCCAAGACTGCTTAAAACATACCATGATGACATCTGTCCACAATCTTCATTTCCAGAAAGTCCGTCTGGTTTTTCACTATACTGTTCATTAAGAATTTGAGCTACATATTTTTGAGTTTTACTTGCTTTTCCGATATAGTTATATAGATATGCCATGTGGTGACTTGGTTCATTTCCATGTGCATATTGACCAATCAATCCAGTAACATCTGGTTGATGTCTTCCACTTGTTTTTATTTTAGAAAGAAACATGCTATCGAGATGTTGCTCATATTTTTCATTCCCACCTTTTAATTTAATGTGTCCAGAGATGTCTTGAGGAGTAAATAATGAATATTGCCAAGCATTTGCTTCAGTATAATTAAAATTTACTTCTTCAGCTTTAAATGGTCCAAACCAAGAGTAAGCATTTTTCCCTCTAAAAAAGCCTGATTTAGGGTCATATAAATTTTTATAATATTGAGCTCTTTTATAGAAAATTTCAGCAATTGAGTCTTTTCCTAAAGAGTCTGCCATAATTGCAATACACCAATCATCATAAGCATATTCTAAATTTTTTGATACTGATTCTGGTTCATCACTAGCTTTAATAAATCCATTTTCTTTATACGCTTTTAAACCAAATTTATCACTTTGTGCGGATTTTATCATTGCTTCAAGAGCTAGATTTGCATCCCAATCTCTTATGCCTTTTACATAAGCATCAACTATTACCGGTATTGAATGATATCCTATCATGCAATCTGTGTAATTTGCTGCTAATTCCCAAATAGGTAATCGCCCTCCATCTTTAAATTGTCTTAGTAAGGTGCGAATAAATTCATTTGTTTTTTCAACTTGGATTATAGTGAAAAGAGGATGAGTTGCTCTAAATGTATCCCATAAAGAAAAAATAGTATAATGTTTATCTTTTGTATTGTGCTTTTTAAAATCCATTCCAAGATAATTGCCATTTACATCATTATATGTATTAGGATTTAGAAGAGAATGATAAAGTGCGGTATAAAAAATTTGTTTTTTAGTTTTAGAGCTAGTTTTGATCTGTATCTTGCCTAATTCATTATTCCATTTTTCTTGCGCTTCTTTTTTTATTCTATCAAAATCCCAATCGTTTATCTCATACATATTAGCATTTGCACCTGAATTATCAACTGCAGAAATAGAAGCCTTGACAATTAAAGGATTTGATATTTCCCCAAAAGATAAACCAACAATAGTTTTTTCTTCATTGAAAAGAGTGTTTTTAATAGGTAATGAAAATTTTAAAGTATAATAAATTCTTTGATCTCTTGCCCATTCACTTGAATGACGATATCCAATAATTGTTTGGCTATCAATTACATTTATTTTATAGTCAAGCAATTTATCTCTGTGTTCAAGATCTAAAATAATATTGGCAACTTCTCCTTCTGGGAAAGAGTATTTATGCATTCCCACTCTTAAAGAACTGGTAAGCTCAACATTGATATTATAATCTTCTAAAAAAACTTGATAATAACCTGCTTTAGCGGTTTCTTTTTTATGAGAAAATCTCGATGCATATCCAACTTTATTAATTGGAGCATTATTAATTTTTGCTTCTTTAACCCCATTAGTTAAATTCAATTTTCCAGTAGTCGGCATTAATAGTACATCGGCATAATCAGAAATACCAGTTCCACTTAAATGCGTATGTGAAAAGCCATATATAATGGAATCAGAAAAATGATATCCTCCACAACCATCCCATCCTTCTAGTCTTGTATCTGGACTTAATTGTACCATTCCAAAAGGTTGAGAAACTCCAGGATAAGTATGGCCATGCCCACCTGTTCCTATAAAAGGATTCACATAATTAAAAAGATTATTATCTTGTTTATTACAACTAAATAATAACAGAAAAAGAAAAATTAATAAAACTCCTTTTTTCATTTAACACTAAATTCATCAATAAATAGCCAGCTTTTTGATCCAGCGGCAGGATGTTCTTGAGGTAAATTTCCATAATTTTTTGCAATTACCCTTACATATCTTGCTGAATAATTCTTTTGGAAGACATAAGACTCTTTAAATTTTCCCTCTTTCATGGGATTACTTATATTTTTACTTTTATAAATTGAGGTAAATTCTTTTCCATTATTTGATATTAAATACTCAACTGATTTTGGCAGTATAATCCATGACAAATGGTATTGAAAGTAAGAAGTTTTGAGTTCATTAAATGTTGTGATTTCTTTAAGATCAATAACCACGTCAATATCATCACCATAAAAACCTTGCCACTGCCCATCACGAAAGTTGGATTTATCTCCTGAAATTCCATTAACCAATGTTTGTAAACCAGTAGCAGGATAATTCGGGTTATAGGTTGAGTTGTAATTTACACTTTTACCAATACCTTTATGTAATTCTATCTCTAAACTTTTAGTAGCTATTTCTTTTCTTTTAGAATTTTCTTCTTGAGCAATTATTTTTGAGCTATTAAATATTTTAATAGGTTTTGTATATTTTTTCCAACTATCATTATTGATCTTATATCTTATTTGCATATTGTTATTCCCTTTTTCAATTTCAACATCAAATCTATTTTGATTGTATTTTGAATTGAATTTAATCGGTGTTTTTTCATAACCATATTCTACTCCTAATCTTTCAAGTTTATTGTAATGATTCTCAACTCTTTTAAGAAAATCCTCATAATTATTTTCCTTTTCACCCCATAAAACTTCACTCATTGCTAGAATTCTTGGAAAAACTTTTGAATCTACTTTTTCTTGTGGAGCTCGTTCAGACCACATATTGCATTCTCCACCTAATATATATTTATGTTTGTTGCTGTCAAGGCTGGTAGGTATTGGATTAAATGAATATACTTTTTCTAAATTAATAGCTTGTAAATCATAATCAAAATAACAGTGTGAAGTTGGAGACATAATTGCATAATGCTTATTTTTTGCTGCTGTTAATCCGCCTTCAACACCTCGCCATGATTGAATTACAGCATTATGAGGTATTCCTCCTTCAATAATTTCATCCCATCCAATAATTTTTTTGCCTTTTTTTTCTAAAAATTTACCAATTCTATTAATAAAATAAGATTGTAGTTCATGTTCATCTTTTAATTTATTTTCGTTAATCCTCTTTTGACATTTTTTGCAGTTTTCCCATCTGTATTTTGGAGCTTCATCTCCTCCAATATGAATATATTCTGATGGAAATAATTCTGTAACTTCGCTAAGAACATCTTCTAAAAAAGTAAAAACACTATCATTTCCTGCGCAGTATATATCTTTAAATACCCCCCAGTCAGTTTCAACGTCAATTTTTTTACCTGTGCAAGAAAGGTATGGGTATGATGCAATCGCAGCAACACTGTGCCCAGGTAATTCGATTTCAGGAATAATTTCTATATGTCTTTTACTTGCATATTCAATAATTTCTTGAATATCTTGTTTATTATAAAACCCACCATATATGCTTCCATTTTCATCTTTTCTCCATGCACCTGTCTCAGTTAGATTAGGATATTTCTCAATTGCAATTCTCCATCCTTGATCTTCTGTTAAATGCCAATGAAGAATATTCATTTTATGGTATGCAAGTAAGTCAATGTATTTTTTTACAAATTCTTTTTCCATGAAGTGTCTACAGCAATCAAGAAGTAATCCTCTCCATTTAAATTTTGGATAATCATGAATCTCCATGCATTTAATTGGAATATTTTTTTGATGTTTTTTAATTTTATTGGGTAATAATTGTCTTAAGCTTTGTATTGCATGCATTGCTCCCCTTGCAGTTGATGCGTTAATTATAACTTCATTGGTTCTTATTAATAGCTTATATTCTTCTTCTTGTAATAAACTATTTTTTTTTATACGAATGAAATTTTGATTACTACCTTCTTTAATTGGAAAATTTGATTTTAAGTACTCAACTTCGTTAACAAATGAACTGTCGTATATAATTTCAATTTTTTCAGCAAGATTAAAAACCCCATTATTTATAGTTTGACTAACCGGCTTGGGGATAATACTAGTATTGATGTGAATATTTTTTTTTGAGCATGAAAATATAAGAAGTGAAGCAATAAAAATAAATCTTATCATTTGGCAAATGCCTGTGCATTAATCATTTGATTTGTACCATTTTGATATAGAGCATAATCAAATCCATTATGAACTGCATATGCTCCATGCTCCCCTTTTTTATTTATTGCTAGATAACCAATTTGCATTTCTTTATAGTTTTGGTTTTTTACAATTCTAGCAATACCTTCTTCACAGGCTTCTTGAGGGGTAGCCCCTTGTCTCATAAGCTCTACAATTAAAAAAGAACCAATAGTTTTCATTACTGCCTCTCCTACACCTGTTGCGCAGCCTCCTCCAATTTCATTGTCAACAAACATTCCAGCTCCAATGATAGGAGAATCACCAACTCTTCCATGCATCTTCCATGCTAAGCCAGAAGTGGTACAAGCACCTGCAATATCTCCTTTTTTATCAATTGCTAGTAAGCCAATTGTATCATGATTTTCAATATTAATTATTGGCTGATATTTTTCGTCCTTAAGCCATTCTTCCCATCTTTTTCTAGCTTTATCAGTCAAAAGATCTTCTTTATGAAATCCATTTTTTAATGCAAATTGAAGAGCTCCTTCACCTGACAGCATAACATGAGGAGTATTATCCATTACTTTTCGAGCAACCGAAATTGGGTGTTTTATATTTTGCAAAAAACTTACAGAGCCACAGTTGCCAGTGTGATCCATAATACAAGCATCCAAGGTTACATTTCCATCTCTATCTGGCCATCCACCATATCCTACACTATGACAATTTGGATCAGCCTCTGATACTTTTACACCTTCTTCTACTGCATCAATAGCTTGTCCACCATTATTTATTATTTCATATGCTTTTTCATTAGCATCAAATCCGTGTTTCCATGTGGAAATTACAATTGGTATATTACTCATAGAATTATTGTTTTTATTGTTACAAGAATATAAACTAGAACCTATTATGGTGCCCGCGATTCCAATAGATGTTTTTTTAATAAAACTTCTTCGATTAGACATAAAAAATTTAAAAGTTCATTGATTGCCTAATTTAATAAATTTTCTTTATCAATATAATTTTTGATTATTTATACTCTTTAGCTTTTTTACAACATTTCTAATGATTTCATAATTTGTTTCTAAATGGCTGTTGTTGTATAAAGTTCCAGATAAGTGGAATTCTCTAACCCCAAGTTTATATAATAATTCAATGTTATCGATATTTACTCCTCCTCCCGCAATAATTTTAATATTATTATCAGCTAGTTGAATTATTTTTTCAATATTTTCTTTTCCTAAATCAACGTTTCCCTTTTGACCAGAAGTTAGAAGATAATTGCATCCAAGTTTAATAATTGCATGAAGATTGTTTTCTATTTCATTTAATGTGTCAAAGGCTCTATGAAATGTTACTTTCATTGGCTTAGCAGTCTTAATGATTTTTTTCATTTGAAATCTATCAACAGTATTATTTTCTAACGCTCCAATTACAACACCATCAATATTATTTTTTTTACAAAAGTTGATATCTTGATTTATTTTTTCAAGCTCATTTTCTGAATAAATAAATTGATTAGCTTTTGGTAAAATAAGAATGTGAATAGGGATTTTAGTTAATTCTCTTAGCTTTATAATATCTGAATAGTCAGGTGTTTCACCACCATTTTCTAAATTTTTACAAAGCTCTATTCTATCAACTCCTGCTTTTATTGCTGTAAGGGCGGATGAGATTGAATTAGCACAACATTCAATAATTACATCCTGCATGGTTTTTAGATTTTAAACTCGTCCATAAACTTAGTCGTATATTTTCCTTTTTGGAAATTTTCATCCTTCATAAGTTTTTGGTGAAAAGGGATAGTGGTTTTTATTCCTTCAATAACAAATTCATCGAGAGCTCTTGACATTTTTAATATTGCTTCTTCTCTAGTTTGAGCAACAGTTATTAATTTTGCTATCATTGAATCATAGAAAGGAGGTATCATATAATTTGCATAAACATGAGTATCTACTCTAATTCCGTGACCACCAGGAGCATGAAAATTGGTTATCATTCCAGGAGATGGCCTAAAGTCATTTTCAGGATCTTCAGCATTTATTCTACATTCTATTGCATGTAATTGTGGAAGATAATTTCTTCCACTTATTTTAATTCCTGCAGCTACTTTAATTTGCTCTTTGATTAGATCAAAATCAACAACTTCTTCTGTAACAGGATGTTCAACCTGAATTCTAGTATTCATTTCCATGAAATAAAATTTTCTGTGCTTATCAACTAGAAACTCTACTGTTCCAACTCCCTCATATTTTACTGCTTCAGCTGCTTTAATTCCTGCCGCACCCATTTCTTCTCTAAGTTTATCTGTCATAAAAGGGGATGGTGTTTCTTCAGCTAACTTTTGGTGTCTTCTTTGTATAGAACAGTCTCTTTCTGAGAGATGGCATGCTTTACCGGTTTTATCGCCTATAATTTGTATTTCAATATGTCTTGGGTCTTCGATAAACTTCTCCATATACATTGAATCATTTGCAAATGCTGCTTTTGATTCAGTCTTGGCACTTTCCCAAGCATTTTTTAAATCTTTTTCTTTCCAAACTAATCTCATTCCTTTACCACCACCACCTGCTGTAGCTTTTAGCATTATTGGGTAGCCTATTTCTTTTGCAATTTTTTTACACTCATCAAAATTTTCTATTATACCTTGAGAACCTGGAATAGTAGGTACACCTGCAATTTTCATAGTTTCTTTAGCTGCAGCTTTATCTCCCATGCCGTTAATCATTTCAGGCGATGCACCAATAAATTTAATATCATTTTCAGCACATATTTTTGAGAAATTTGCATTTTCTGCTAAGAAGCCGTATCCAGGATGAATTGCATCTGAATTTGTAATTTCAGCTGCTGCTATTATGTTAGGAATATTTAAATAAGAATCACTACTTGCTGCAGGGCCTATACACACTGCTTCATCTGCAAACCGCACATGTAAACTCTCTTTGTCAGCAGTAGAATAAACAGCTACAGTTTTAATATTCATTTCTTTACATGTTCTAATAACACGTAATGCAATTTCACCTCTGTTAGCAATAAGAATTTTATTAAACATGATAAGGTTTTTTTATAGTATTATGACGGGTCAACTAAGAATAATGGTTGATCAAACTCAATCGGAGTTGCATCGTCAACTAAAATTTTCACCACTTTTCCAGAAACTTCACTTTCAATTTCATTAAAAAGTTTCATAGCCTCAATAATACAAATTGTATCTCCTGAACTTATAGAATCACCAACACTAACAAATGGTGGTTTTTCAGGAGAGGAACTTCTGTAGAATGTTCCTATCATTGAAGATTTTATTGTGATTAAATTTTCATTATTTACCTCTTCAGTTTTTGTTTCACTCTCAACTGGAGGAGCTGTAGTAACTGGTGTGGCAGGAGAAGGAATTACAGCTGGGGGTGCTTGTTCCTGTGGAGCTGCAGTTTCATGCTGAATAAAAATAGGGTTTTCATCAGTTGCTCCTCTTCTTTTTTTAGGAGGAGATTTGATAGAGATTTTTACATTATCAATTTCTAAATCAACTTCAGTAGCTCCCGATTTTGCTACAAATTTAATTAGCTCTTGAATATCTTTTAAATCCATGACTTGTTGCTTTTATAGTTGCAAATGTAGTTATTTCTTTGAATCGTATGCCCATTTTAGGTAAATAGATCCCCATGTAAATCCACCTCCAAAAGCAGCTAAAATGAGATTATCTCCTTTTTTTAACTGATCTTCCCAATCCCATAAACAAAGAGGAATTGTTCCAGCAGTGGTATTGCCATAACGCTCAATATTTAGCATTACTTTTTCATCTCCAACACCCATTCTTCTAGAAGTAGCGTCAATTATTCTTTTGTTAGCTTGATGAGGAACTAGCCAAGCAATATCATCAGAAGATAAGTTGTTTTTTTGCATTATTTCTTCAGATACATCTGCCATGCTTTTTACGGCCTTTTTAAATACTGGCTGACCATCTTGATACACGAAATGTTCTCTAGCATCAACTGTTTCATGCGAAGCAGGATGTAGCGAGCCTCCTGCTTTCATTTTTAAAAACTCCCCACCACTTCCATCACTTTTTAAAATATAATCCATAATACCAAGTCCATCAGTATTTGGCTCTAGTAGAACCGCTCCTGCTCCATCCCCAAATAGAACACAAGTTGTTCTATCAGTGTAATCTACTATTGAAGACATTTTGTCACATCCTACAACAATTACTTTTTTATAAGAACCACTTTCAATAAATTTAGAAGCAGTAGTTAGAGCATATAAAAAACCTGAACATGCCGCAGAAATATCAAATGCACAAATATTTTCCGCACCAATTTTATCAGCAATTAAGCAAGCTGTTGATGGGAAAAGCATATCTGGAGTTACTGTTGCACATATAATTAAATCAATTTCTTCTGCAGAGGTATTGGTTTTATTTAAGAGACCTTTTATAGCTTCAGCTCCTAAATCTGAAGATCCTTTTTTTCCTTTTAAAATTCTTCTTTCTTTTATTCCTGTTCTTGTTACTATCCACTCATCATTAGTGTCTACTAATTCTTCTAATTCTTTATTATCCAAAATATAATCTGGAACATAACCCTGTATGCCTGTAATGGCAGCATGAATTTTTTTCATTAAGTATAAATTTTTAGCCAAATGTACAAAGTAAGGTGACTAACAAAATAAAGTAGTATAATACTTATTAACAATAAGATTTAAATAGAATATAGAATTAGATTTATACAGCTATTGATATAGCGTATATGAGGTGTTTAAATTATAGTAAAATATTAAATAGAACTTGATACTAATTTACCTCTGTAATATAGCTTCCCTTCATGCTCATATGCACGATGATATAAGTGAGACTCTCCAGTTTCAGGACAGGTTTTAATAGTTTGAGCACTTGCTTTATAGTGAGTACGTCTTTTATCTCTTCTAGTTTTAGAAATTTTTCTCTTAGGATGTGCCATTTTTTTATACTATTTTAATTTTTTTAAAGCTTCCCATCTTGGATCAATATTATTGTTTTCCTTGACAGAATATTTATTTATCAAATTTACCATTTCTTTGTTACATTCTTCATCATTAATAGAATTAAGTTGGTGTTGTCTTTTTGTAGGAAAAGCCAAGACAATCATTTCATATAGAATACTATCTAAAATTAATTCTTTGTCTTTTTCATCAACAAAAATTACATTTTCATCTTCAAGATCTTTTCCAATCCCTTTTTTAATGATGTAATTTATCTCAGATGAAATAGGAATATTAATTTTTTCAGTACAAATATCACAAGGAATATCTATTACCATGCCATTAGATTTAATTTCTAGATTATATCTTCTATTTTCAACTTTTAGCATAGTATCTATATCAATATCTACCAATTTTATTTCAGATGAATTTAATGTTTCAAAGAACTCGCCCCTAATTCTAAATGAATTGATGTAACTTCCATCTTTTAATCCATTTAATTTAATTTTATATTTACTCATACAATTAAATTTAGGGGCTGCAAATATATAAATTTCTCCTTAAATAATACTAGATTAAAAAACTAGCTAAAATTTTTCTTTTATCAATTAAGAGTTTCTTGAAAGATAAATATTACATGCAGAATCTATAGCAGCAGTGAATGAATCGGAATTTGCATTGTTTTGTCCACTAATATCATATGCTACTCCATGAACAGGAGAGGTTCTTATAGCGTTTAGTCCAGCGGTATAATTAACTCCACTTGAGAATGACAATCCCTTAAATGGAATTAAGCCTTGATCATGGTACATGGCTATTATTCCATCATATTTCTTTAGCTTTTCTTCTGAAAAAAAACTGTCAGCAGAGAAGGGGCCATCAGCTAAAATATTTTCTTTTGTTTTTAGATGTAAAACTGCAGGAGAAATAACATCAGATTCTTCCACTCCCAACATGTCATTTTCTCCAGCATGAGGGTTAAGACCTAATACGGCAATTTTTGGTTTTGTAATTCCAAAATCCCTTTTTAATGAATGATGTAGTTGAATTGTTTTATTTATTATTTTTTCCTTATTGATACTTTCTGCTACTTTTTTTAGTGGAATGTGTCCAGTAATAAATGCAATTTTCATTTTTTCACTTAACATCACCATTAAAGATTTTCCTTTAAATTGATTTTCTAGATACTCGGTATGCCCAATAAAATTTGAAATAGATTTCCTAATTTGATATTTGTCAATAGGGGCTGTAACTAATACATCAATCTTTTGGTTTTTTAGTTGAAAACAAGAAGTTTCTAATGATTTAAATGCAATGTAAGCAGCATCTTTTGACGGTTTTCCTAGTTCTATTCTGTGCTTAAATTTTTCTGTTTGAAAAACATTGATCTTTTTTTCTAATACCAAATTAAAATTATCTATAAAATTAATTTCAGAATCTAATACATTAATTAATTTTAAGTAGTCACGAAAGATCTCATGAGAGCAAAAAATAACTGGAGTACATTTATTTAAAAGATCGCTTTTTGTTAAAGCATTTATAATTATTTCTATACCAATTCCATGTATATCACCCACGGATATACCAACTTTTATTTTATAATTAGTCATTAAAAAATTAGAGGTTTTTAATAAAATTATACAGTAATCTTACTCCCATTCCTGTTGCGCCTTTACCTCTGTAGCCATAATTTGACTCAACATATGCAGGCCCTGCAATGTCAAGATGAATCCACGGATAATTTATAAAATTAGAAAGAAATTTACCTGCAGTTATAGCTCCTGCAATCGGCCCTCCAATATTTTTTATATCAGCAACATCAGACTTCAAAAGGCTATCATAATCATCCCAGAAAGGCATTTCTGCTAAACGTTCATGAGTTAGGTTGCCTGAATCTTTAAGTTGATTATGGTATTTCTCAGCATTTTTATGCATTGAAACTATACCAAAATGACCAATTGCCCTTGCTGCAGCGCCAGTTAAGGTTGCTAAATCAATTACTAATTCTGGACTATATTTGTCAGCATAGCTTAATGCATCTGCTAAAATCATTCTCCCTTCGGCATCAGTATTTAACACCTCCACAGTTAACTTGTTATGCATGGTAACAACATCTCCCGGAGCGTAAGCATTTCCAGAGGGTCTATTGTCAGTTGCAGGAATTAAACCAATAACGTATTTTGGGACTTTATTACTTGCGATTGCATGCATGGCTCCAACAACTGTACCTGCTCCTGCCATATCTACTTTCATAATATCCATTCCTTTTGTTGGTTTTAAACTCAATCCCCCAGTATCATATACAATTCCTTTTCCGACAAGTATAATTGGTTTCTTGTTTTTAGCATTTTTTGGTTTCCATTCTAAAATTGAGAATGTTGGCTCATCAAGACTACCTTGATTTACTGCCAGTAAACCTCCCATTTTTAGTGCTTGAATTTTCTTCTTATTAAAAATGGTAGTTTTAAAGCCA
>CACHFI010000001.1 GCA_902579065.1 uncultured Bacteroidota bacterium | reverse complement strand
GGAATCGAGCTTAGCAGAAATAGATCGACAAATAAATTTAGAGAACAAAGAAATTTTAAAAAATATTATTAATTATCTTTTTGATAACGATTTCATCAATAAATTTGGAGATAAGTATATTTTAAATAATAATAAGAAATTCAATTATTAAAATGAAAATTATTTGCTTTGGAACACCTTTTTTTACAAGTCAAATTATCAGAAATATTTCAGATGATCATGAAATACTTTGTATTGTTACTACAGAAGACACTCAACAAGGAAGAGGAAAAAAAATATTACCATCAGATGTAAAAAAAACTGCTAATGAATTAAAAATTCCGTTATTACAACCTGAACATCTAAATGATAAAGAATTTATTACTGATTTAAAAAATTATAATGCTGATCTTTTCTTAGTTGTTGCC
Organism: uncultured Bacteroidota bacterium; assembly: GCA_902579065.1. Lineage (GTDB taxonomy): Bacteria > Bacteroidota > Bacteroidia > Flavobacteriales > BACL11. The sequence goes on along the minus strand of CACHFI010000001.1, from coordinate 74,299 downwards.
TTTAGAAAGCTACCGCAAGATATTTGGAATATTCCTAAAAAAGGAACAATAAATCTTCACACATCATTATTACCTCAATACAGAGGTGCAGGGCCAATAAATTGGGTGTTAATAAACGGTGAAAACAAAACTGGACTAACAACATTTTTTATAAATAATAAAATCGATCAAGGAGATATTATTTTACAAAAAGAAGTTTGTATTTCAGAAAATATGACTGCTGGTCAATTACATAATCAAATGATTATAGATGGATCAAAACTAATTAAAGATACATTACAATTGATTGATGAAAACAGAGTAAAACTCAAGTTACAATCTGAAGAAAATAATTTTAAAAATGCTCCAAAAATCAAAAAAGAATTTTTAAAAATTGATTGGGAAGAATCTTTAGAAGACATTCATAATAAAATTAGAGGTCTTTCGCCATTTATAGATAAAAATGAAATGCTAAAAGATGTTTCTATTTGTCCATGTGCATGGTTTTATCTAAATAACAAAAGAGTTAAAGTTCAAAAAAGTTCTATATGTAATATCATTAACAGAGAAAGATATATTGACACTGATAATAAGAACTATCTTAATATCAATTTTAAAGACAAAGCCTTATCACTTGAATTTTTACAGATAGAAGGAAAAAAACCAATGTCTATAAAGCAGTTTCTGCAAGGAAATAAAATTAACAGTTCTGATAAAATAAATTAAGGGGATTTTCTAGAGATCACCCATTTATTATTTTCAAGTGTATAGCATAGTCTGTCATGAAGTCTTGATGGTCTACCCTGCCAAAATTCAAAATGATTAATTTTAATAATAAAACCTCCCCAATTTTCTGGTCTTTTAGGTGAGTAAGAATTTGATTGTGATTGTAATTTTTCTTTTTCTTTTTCAAAATTATGATCAAGAGAAATGGTAGACGATTGATTACTAATTATTGCTCCAATTTTACTTTCTAAAGGTCTTGAGTTAAAATATTTATCAGATTCTTCTTTTGAAATCTTTTCTGCATTTCCTATAATTCTTATTTGTTTTTCTAATTGAGGCCAAAAGAAATTAGCTGATACATTATTATTTGACATAATTTCTGTTGACTTCTGACTATTGTAATTCGTATAGAAAACCAAACCTTTTTCACTAAAACCTCTCATCAAAACTACTCTAGATGAAGGTGCTATTTCATTTGATATTGTAGAAAGAACAAATGCATTAGCGTTCTCTTTATCAGATTGAAATGCTTGAGTCATCCAACTATTAAATAAATTAAAAGGAGAAGTATGAATAGAATTAAAATCAATTTTAGATTTATCGTAATCAATTCTAATATTTTCAATATTCTTTTTTGGATTAGACATTTACAAACTATAAATTAGCATTAAAATTCTAAGCAAATATATTCTTATTTATGCAAAAAATTAAAAATGGTTCATGCTTAATTGCACACCCAACAATGCTTGATGAAACATTTTTTAAAAGCATTATTTTAATTACTCATCACAATGAGGAAGAAACAATAGGCTTAGTATTAAATAATCCATCAAAAATTAAACTTCACGAAATAATTAACAATCTTCCTGAATCTGATTTTCCTGTATACATAGGAGGGCCTGTTTCGAAAAACTCAATTCATTACATACACAGACTTGGTAAGTTAATTCCAAATTGTATTAAAATATCTGATAACTTATATTTTGGTGGAGATTTTGAAGTAGTTAAAAAACTTTTATGGAATCAAAAGATTAATAAGAATCAAATTAGATTTTTTGCTGGTTATTCAGGATGGGAAGCAAATCAACTTGAGAATGAATTGAAAGAGGATAGTTGGATAGTCAACAACAAAATAAAAGATTTAAGCATGCTGTATTCTAATAATGAACTCTGGGGAAAAATAATGAGAAGATTAGAAAAGAAGTATGCTATCTGGTCTAATCTACCAAAAAATCCAAGCTTAAATTAAATTATTTATAGATTTAAGTAAATAGTCATAAAAACTTTCATCATTATATTCTATTTCTTTAAATAAAGTAACTTTTTTAATTCCTGAAATAGCGTTAGATAAAATAACCTCATCAGATTCTAATAGATCTTTAATTTGTAATGATTTATATGTCAATTTATATTCTTTTTCAATAATTGGTATTAATATTTTCCTCATAGATCCATCAACACAACCGTCTGAAAGAGGTGGGGTAAATACAACATCATTTACTTTTAAAAATAGATTTGAATTTGTTGATTCAATAATACTATTACTTGAGTTCAATAATAAAACATCATCAAAACCATTAATTTTTGCATACTTACTAGCTAACACATATAAAAGTGAATTAAGAGATTTTAAATTTGAAAGTTTAGATTTAGATTTTAAATTTTCTTTATAAACTCCAAGTGATAGCCTATTATTCTTTTGAAAGGATAAATTTTTATCATCAAGACTTGTTATAATATATGACGATTCATTAAAATTTGGATAATACTTTCCATCAGAATCTCTAAAAATTGTTATTCTTATTGAGCCATTTACTAATTTATTAGAATGTATTAATTCTGTTAATTTAATTAATAGTTCTTGCTTTGACAAGGAAAATTCTAAACCTAAAAAATCAGCACTTAACTCTATTCTATTGTAATGATTGTTGAAATTAAAAGGAGATTGATTAAATATTTTGATAGATTCAAAAAAACCATCACCATATAAAAAACCACGATTTTTATTAGTTAATTTGATATCGTTACTACTAATTAGCTTATTATTAAAAACAACAAAATTCATATAATTAAAAATAGTAAATTGCGAACTTATTTAAACAATTCTAATGTATAGAATTTTAGTTTTACTTTTCATAACAAAATTTGCATTTGGACAGACAGACTTAAGGGGTACTGTTTATGATGGACAAACTAAAGAAACTTTAATAGGTGCTAATGTTTTAGTTAAAGGAGAAAACATTGGAACATCTACAAATGTTAATGGAAAGTTTTCTATTAATACAAATAAATCTTTTCCAATCGATCTAATAATATCCTATTTGGGATATGAAGAAAAAAACATTACAATAAAAAACAATGAGAATTTAAGTATAAATCTTTTTCCAAACACCAAAAAATTAAAAGAAGTAAAGGTTGTAGATAATAGAATAACTCAAAAACAAAAAGAAGCTGCATTAACCGTTGAAGCATTAGATATAATTGCTATTAAATCAACTCCTTCTGCAAATTTTTATGATGCATTAGGATCTTTAAAAGGTGTTGATATTTCTTCTGCAAGTTTAGGGTTTAAAGTTATTAATACAAGAGGATTTAATAGTACTTCTCCTGTTAGATCTCTTCAAATTATTGATGGCGTAGATAATCAAGCCCCTGGCCTAAATTTTTCATTGGGTAATTTTCTAGGAGCTTCAGAACTTGACATAATGAAAGTTGAAATTATTCAAGGTGCAAGCTCAGCATACTATGGCCCAAGTGCTTTTAATGGGGTAATTAGCATGGCAACAAGAAGTCCATTTTTACAACCTGGGCTTACTATTCAATATAAATTTGGTTCAAGAAGATTATTTGAAAACTCTTTCAGATTTGCAGATGTAATTAAAGATAAAGAAGGAAATAATAAATTTGGTTATAAAATAAATTTCTCTTATCTACAAGCTGATGATTGGGAAGCAAATAACTACTCTGCTGTTGATGGAAGTCCTTTATCAACAAATCCAGGTGGTTATGATGCAGTTAATATTTATGGAGATGAAGATTTAACTGGTAGTGTTAATGATTATGAAAGTGAAACAGATAACAAATATTATATTGGTGAAGGCTTAGGTATTTTTCACAGAACAGGATATGAAGAAAAAGATATAGTTGATTACAACACTAATAATTTGAAGTTTGCAACTGGACTTCATTATTTAATTAATAACGATCTAGAATTTATCTATTCCTTAAATTATGGTACGGGAACTACAGTTTATCAAGGAGATAATCGTTTTAGTCTTAAAGGAATTGAATTCTTACAAAATAAAATAGAGTTAAATAAAAAAGATAAATTTTTTATCAGAGCGTATAGATCCCAAGAGGATGCTGGCGAATCATATGATGCTGTGGCAACTGCAATAAGATTGCAAGATTATAACACTATTAATCCCAATGATTGGTTTTCAGATTATTCAAGTAAATTTATTCAGAATTTTAACTTTGATATGGTTGGTTGGTCAAATCCAGCTCCCCTGCTTACCTTTGATCCAAATTTAGGATTTCAAAATACTGGTTGGATTTTTGAAGGAGATACATTTGATTTGAGCTGGATGACTCAATGGTATGCAATGTCCGATTCTGTATTAAATGCAAATACAGATCTTATTGTTTCTACTCATAACCAAGCACGAGATTGGGCAGATAATCAATCAAATGTTCTTGTTCCTGGAACACAAGCTTTTGAAGATGCTTTTGATGATATAACATCCAAAATATCATACTTAGAGGGTGGTACTGGCTTTTATGATAAATCAGCTCTTAATCATATTCATTCTGAATATCAATTTAAAACTGATAATTCGAAAGTAAAAATTGGTGCTAATTTTAGACAATATCAACCTGATTCAAAAGGTAGCATTTTTATGGATACAGCAATGAGTATAACAAATAATGAGTTTGGAGTTTACACTGGTGCAGAAATTAACTTTTTAGGAGAAATGTTAAAAGTAAATACTACTGTCCGCGCAGATAAAAATGAGAATTTTGATCTTAACTTCTCTCCTGCTGCATCAATTGTATACAAACCAAATAATAGTGATGTTTTAAGACTTTCTTTTGGATCAGCAATTAGAAACCCAACACTAAGCGATCAATATCTTTACTATAATGTTGGAAGAGCCATATTAATAGGGAATTTAAATGGTCATGGAACAAATTATGGAGAAAATTTAGTTACAATTGAGTCATTATACGAATATTTCACACCTTCAGTTCCTGTATTTGATAGTTTAAAATTTTTTAGTGTTGACCCAATTAGACCTGAAAAAGCAAAATCAATTGAATTTGGATACAGATCAACATTTTCTAATAAGCTTTATTTAGATGCTAATTTCTATTATTCAGAATATGAAGATTTCATTGGATATAAGATAGGTGCAAAATTTTTAGCTGATACTTCCAATGGTGGTTTTTCCATAGCGTTACCTTCAATTCAAGCATATAGAATGGCTGCAAATGCACAAAATAAAGTAACAACAAAAGGAGCATCAATTGGAATTAATTATTATCCAAATAGTGATATAAGTTTAAGTGGAAATTATTCATGGAATTCATTAAATGAAAAAGGAACAAACGATCCTATCATTCCAGCATATAATACACCAGAACATAAATTTAATCTTGGTTGTCTTATCAAAAACATTCATTTAGATCAACAAAAAGCATTTCTAAGAAATTATAGTTTTAGTATTAATTATAAATGGGTACAAGGTTTTCTTTATGAAGGTTCTCCTCAGTTTACTGGATTCATACCAACTTATGATCTTGTTGATTTACAGATTAGTAAAGAAATCATTGATTTAGGAGCAACCGTAAAAATTGGATCAACAAATTTATTGAATAACCTTCACTATGAAGTTTATGGTGGACCATACATAGGAAGAATGACTTACTGTTCAATACTATTTAATATAAATTAGTGTTTTTTTGAGTAAAAACACTTATTTTAGCCCGTCTAACAAATAAATTAATTTATGAAAACACATTTACTTAAGTATATTGCTATTTTTCTAATATTTATTGGATTAAATGCAAATGCTCAGACTAGGTATATTGATAATATGTTTGACAGTGTAACTGTAACTTCAAATGTTCCTTACGCATCAAATGTAACTATATTACCTTTATTACAAGGATTACCTCCTGTAATGGATACACTTGTATGTGATATCTATGAGCCAAAAAACGATACACTTACTGATAGACCTGTTATTGTTTTAATTCACACTGGTAGTTTTTTACCTCCAGTTCTTAATGGACAAGCTACAGGATCGAAGAATGATAATTCTATAGTTGAAAACTGCATGAGATGGGCTAAAAAAGGATATGTTGCTGTTGCAATGACATACAGACAAGGATGGAATCCTACATCTCCAAGTCAAGCAGTTAGAACTGCTACTATTCTTCAAGCTGCATATAGAGGAATTCATGACACTAAAGCAATGGTAAGATATCTAAGAAAAACTGTTGCTGAAGATGGAAACACTTATGGAATTGATGACAGTAAAATAGTTCTAGGAGGTCAAGGAACTGGTGCATATCTCTCAATGGGATACATTACCTTAGATACAGTTTCTGAGTTATTTATATATCCAAAATTTTGGGATACATCTGACCCAGATCCATCAAATCATGTTCCTTTAATTTCACCTCAATTTCCAATCCCAGGTCCAGTTACTTATGGATATGGTAACTTAGATGGAACTGACACGACTTATTATCCTGCTAATTTCCCTCCATTTAACTTTCCAGCTGACGTGCTATGGAACTTCCCAAATAACCCATCTTATAGTAATGATGTAAGTATGGCATTTAATTTAGGTGGTACTCTAGCAGACCTTGACTGGCTAGATGGTAATCAAGTACCTCATGTTTCTTTCCATTGTGAAAATGATCCATTTGCTGCTATTGATGAGGGAGTAATTATTGTTCCTACTACTGGAGACATTGTTATTCCAGATGTAATTGGATCAAGAGTAGCTAACCACTACAATACATTATGGGGTAACAATAATGCATTTAACCAAGCTGGATTAAATGATACATTAACTCACATGGCAAACTCATATAACAGTAACTGGAATCATCCATTAAATGATGGATCATTAGTATATGACGGTTTATATGTTTTTGATACTCCAGATCCAGATACGGTACCAAATGCTTTTGGAGAAATGCCTTATCATGAGTCATCACCATGGGATTGGTGGGATCTTGCTACATATGATATGATGTTTGCTGCCGTAAATGGTGCACCGGCTGGCTATGGTGCTGCAAATTCATTACTAGGTTCACCAAATTCAGGATCTGATTCTATTCCAATGCTATACTTAGATACAATTCATGGATACTTAAATCCAAGAATGTACGAAGTTTTAGGATTAGGAGGATCAACTGATTTTAATGAAGTAATAGAAACAACAACTCATATTTATCCAAACCCTGCTAAAAACAATATTAATATTGTTAGTTATGCTGAATTAATTAATAGTGTTGAAGTATACAACTTGTCAGGACAAAAAGTATTAAGTAAAAAAGTTAATAACGGAACAACAACAAAGCTTAATACAAGTGGTTTATCAAAAGGTGTATATATAGTTGATGTTAAATCAAGAATTTCTTCAGTTAAGAAAAAAATTATTATTGAATAATAACTTTTTTCATAAAACTAAAAAAGGGAAGCAAATGCTTCCCTTTTTTTATAATAATCCTGCATCAAGTACAAATTAAACTCCATAATAAAATGGATAGAGTTGCTAATGTGTTGCAAACTTCCACTGTCATTGAATAGTCAATGAATAAAAAATTATTGAGGCCTGTTTTTAACACATCAAGATAAACTCAAATTAGAACTAGTGTTGAGTTTAATAGTAAAAATAATGCAGGAATTATTTAAAGAACTTATTTGTTATTATTTGAACTCAGATAATAACTCATCTAATTTAGTTAATTTATCTGAAATTCCATCATCAGAAATAAATTTATTTTGGTTAATTTTTTCAAGCTTAGATGCATATTCAATTAGACACATAGCAAGAAGATCTTGCTTATCTTTTATAGCATAATTATCCTCATAAAATTTTAAACGGTCATCAATTTTTTTTACTGAATTTCTAATAATTTCCTCTGAGCTTCTTTCAATTTTCATAGGATAGAATCTATTAGCTATATTTAATTTTATTGATAATTTATCCATAATTAATTATTTAGTTGTGCAATACATTTATCAATCTCTCTAATGTATTCATTGATTTTTAATTTGGTTTGTCTAATATCACCCTTGGAGGCATCAACAGATTTAGAAATACTCATAATCTTAATCTTATCCTTGAGAGCATCAATCTCTTTATTTTTCGTTTCAATTTCTGAAATAAAATTTACTTTTTCAGCATTCAAACTCTCATTAATTTCTTTTAATTTATTATGAGAAGAAAGTAAATTATTTAATTTAATTTCTATGTTAGATATTATTTTATTTAAAGACATATATAACACAAATTTAATATTTTTGGTTAATTAAATATTTATTTAATTATTCATTTAACAACTCTACAATCAAACTAACATTATAAATATTTAAATGAAAAAAGTCTTAATCTTTTTAATAGTTATTTTATTTTCAAATCAACATGCATTTGCTCAAGATTATATAAATCCTCTTGATTTTAGATTGTTACTATCTGGTACTTTCGGGGAACTACGTGGAAACCATTTTCATGCTGGAATAGATTTTAAAACAAAAGGAGTTGAAGGTCAAAACATATATGCTATTGCTGATGGATACGTTTCAAGAATAAAAGTTTCTTCTTATGGATATGGTAAAGCAGTATATATAAATCATCCAGATGGAAAAACTTCAGTTTATGCTCATCTAAAGCAATTTTCTGCAAAGATTGATTCAATAGTTAAAAAAGAACACTATAAGAGAGAAAAATTTGAAATAAATATTTTTCCTAAAGCTAATAGCATAATGGTAAAACAAGCAGAAATTATTGCTCTTTCTGGAAATAGTGGAAGTAGTCAAGGGGCTCACCTACACTTTGAAATTAGAGATACAAAAACTGAACACCCTCTTGATCCTCTTGATTTTGGTTTTAAGGTTATTGATAACATCTCTCCTATCATCAAAGAAATAAAAGTTTTTGATGTAAATAATTCTAAACTATCATCTAAACACAAAATCAAAAAGAAGAATAATCAATATTACTTTGAGGACACTATTTATGCAAATGAAGATATAGCATTGGGAATATATACATATGATAAATCAAATGATGCTTATAATAAAAATGGAGTAAATAAAATTAAACTATTTGTTGATAGTGTATTGATTTATCATTTTGAATTAGATAAACTTGATTTTAGCAAAAACAAATACATCAATGCACATATCGACTATGAAGAGAAAATATTGAGTAAAAGAAAGTTTCATAGATGTTTTAGGTTACCAAATAACTCACTAAAAAACTATAAAACAATTCTTAATAATGGATTTATAAAATTAAATGAAAATAAATTTCATAAAATAAAATTTGAAGTTTATGACTCATATGATAATAAATCAGATCTTTCATTTATTATTAAAGAAACAGATCTAATTTATAATGACACTAGTATAGTAGATAGCAATTCAATTACTAAAACTTTTAATTGGTATCATGACAATGAATTTTCAAATGAAGATTTTAAACTTTCTATTAAGAAAAATTATCTTTATGAAACTATAGAATTTAACTACCAAGAGAAAGATTCAGTTGAGGGTGTCTATGGAAAAGTATATCAATGTCATTTTGAAACAGTCCCTTTACACAAATCAGCGAAATTGTCAATAAGATCAAATGTACCAGATAAATTAAAAGACAAGGTTTACATAGCAAAGCTCAAAAACAATAAATTTCAATACTTTGGAAATAAGTGGGAAAATAACTTTTTAACTGCAAAAATTAGTCAATTTGGTGATTTTGCAATAGCTGCTGATACTTTAAAGCCAAAAATTACTGGCATAAATATTTATCCAGGAAAGGAAATTAAAAAACAAAAAACAATCAAATGTTTAATTGAAGATAAAGAAAGTGGTATTAAAAAATATGAAGGAAGAATAAATAATCAATGGATACTAATGGAATATGATCACAAAAGAAAATTATTAAAATATGATTTTAATAAAATTGTAAAAAAAGGAGAAAATCAATTTACTTTAGAGGTGACTGATATGTTAAATAATATCAAAAAATATTCTGCTAAATTTTATTATTGATTATTTCTAAAAATTTGCTTTTTATAAAATCCTGTATTTGATCTCTTATTTTTCTATAAACGACTATCTTTTCTTCATAAGTTCCTTTGGCATCTGCTGGATCATCAAAGCTGAAATGTATAAAGTTGGTTTTAACCGGAAAAACAGGACATATTTCTTTGGCATTATCACATACTGTCAATACTAAAGTGATTTCCTGATCAACATATTCATCAATATGATTTGAAGAATTAGTAGAAATATCAATATCTAATTCCTTCATTACCTCTGCTGCATATTTATTAACCGGTTCTGGTTTTGTTCCAGCACTAAAAATTTGATAATCAGTCATAGCTTCTAAAAATCCATGTGCCATTTGAGATCTACAAGAATTTCCTGTACATAAAACTAAAATTTTTTTAATCTTTATTTCCATAGATTATAAAAGTATAAAAAATACATAATAATCTAGTTAATCTAAAGTTATATTGTAGCTATAAAATCATACTTTTGTATCAGATGAAAGCCTATATTTTTATTTACTTTCTTTTTTTTACTACACTAGTTTCCTCTGCTCAAAACATACAAGGAAAAATTACTGATGTAAACAATAAACCACTAGAAGCAGTTAACATTTCTGTAATAGACCTAAAAGGAGGTATTACATCAAACAACAAAGGAGAATATAATATTTCAATAAAAGCAAATCGATCTTATATTCTTGCTTTTAGTTTTATTGGATATGAAACTGAAAAAATTAGAATTCCAATGCTTAAAAAAGGTCAACAATATATTTTAAATATTGTTTTAAAGGAGTCCAACACCATGTTAAACAGTATTATTGTCAAAGATCAAAAAAGTAGAAAAAGTAATCTCAGCAGAATTAAAACCAAACATGTTGAAGTAATTCCCGGATCTGGTGGCGGAATAGAATCTGTCTTAAAAACACTTCCTGGTGTTAGTTCTGCAAATGAGTTAAGCTCTCAGTATTCAGTCAGAGGAGGAAATTTTGATGAAAATCTTGTTTATGTGAACGGGATTGAAGTATATAGACCTTTTTTAATTCATTCTGGTCAACAAGAGGGTTTAAGTTTCGTAAATACTGATTTAGTTGGAAGTATTTTGTTTTCAGCAGGAGGTTTTTCTGCAAAATATGGAGATAAAATGTCATCTGTTTTAGACATAAAATATAAACAACCAAAGAAAAATTCTAGCTCAGTCAGTTTCAGTCTTTTGGGTGGATCAGCACATCTAGAAGGAATTAGTAAAAATAGAAGATTGAGCTATCTCTTAGGATTAAGACATAAATCAAATCAATATATTCTTAATAGCTTAGATACAGATGCAGAATATTCTCCAAGATTTTCTGATCTTCAAACGTTTATAAATTATAAATTAAGTACAAATTGGGATATAAGCCTTTTAACAAATATTTCAAGTAATAGGTATCAAATGATTCCTCAAAACAGGAACACTGATTTTGGAACCTTTAATGAAGCACTAAGATTAACCATTTTTTTTGAAGGACAAGAACTAGATAAATATCAAACATATTTTGGTGCTATTTCCACAAAATATAATCCAAACACAAAACTTCAACTTGAACTAACAAGCTCAGCCTTTCAAACTTTTGAAGCAGAAAATTTTGATATTTTAGGTGAATATTGGCTATATCAACTTGATAATAATTTAGGCTCTGATAATTTTGGAGATGTTGCTTTTGATAGAGGTGTTGGAAAATATATTAATCATGCAAGGAACTCCTTAGATGCAAGAGTTATTAATTTCTCCCACAAAGGAAATTACGATCAAAATGAAATAAATATTAATTGGGGATTAAAATCTCAAAATGAAAATATAATTGACAAAATTAGTGAGTGGACATTAATTGATTCTGCTGGCTTTACCCTTCCTCATCCATATGACTCGATAGGAAATCCTTCTAATCCAAATCAACAAGTATTGATGGACGAATTATTAAAAACAGATATAAATATATCAAGTACTAGACAATCTGGCTATCTTGAATACAATCAAGATATAAATAATTTATCTATATCAGCTGGAACTAGATCTAGTTATTGGTCATACAATAGTGAACTCTTAGTTTCTCCTAGATTTTCATTAGCCTATGCTCCAAAATGGGAAAAAGATATTGTATTTAGATTAGCTTCTGGAATTTATTATCAATCTCCATTTTACAGAGAATTGAGATATCCAAATGGAGAATTAAACCAAAATATTGAATCACAAAAATCTATTCATTATGTCTTAGGATCAGATTATCTTTTTTACAAATGGGGAAGACCATTTAAATGGATAACTGAAATATATTACAAGCAATTAGATAATCTAATTCCATATAAAGTAGATAACGTAAGGATTCAATATCTTGCAGAAAATAACTCATCAGGGTATGCAACTGGAATTGATGTAAAAATTAATGGTGAATTTGTTTCTGGTGTTGAAAGTTGGGCAAGTTTATCAATAATGCAAACTGAAGAAGATATAATTGGTGATTCATATATTGACAATAATGGAAATACAGTTTACCCAGGTTACATACCAAGACCAACTGATCAAAGAGTTAACTTTAGTCTGTTTTTTCAAGATTATATACCTGGAAATATGAATTATAAAATGCACTTAAATATGATTTATGGTTCAGGTCTTCCTTTTGGACCTCCAAAATCAGAAAAATACCAAGATATTTTAAGAATACCTGATTATAGAAGAGTAGATGTTGGATTTTCAGCAGTTTTAAAATCTGAAAATAAAAGGGCAAAAGTAAAATTTATGAATGTATTTAATTCAGCATGGATTAGCGCAGAAGTATTCAATTTGCTAGACATAAATAACACTATATCTTATTTGTGGGTTTCTGATGTAGGAGGAAGACAATTTGCCGTTCCAAATTACTTAACAAGAAGACAATTAAATCTAAAATTTATTTTTAGATTCTAGATTATTTCATCTTTTCGGATATAGAAGTATCGTATATATTTTTGTATTCCTCTGAATTTCCAAATGATTCATTATCAATTATAATATCTCCCGAAGTAACATTTCCTAAATGATTAAATGCAGTATTAGTTGAAAGCATAAATTTTTCAAATGCATCTTTATTTTTTGGTTCTATCGAAACAACAATTCTTGAGGGAGATTCACCAAATAGAAATGCATCTTGCCTTATATTATCCAATGTATTTATAGAAAATCCTAAATCATTATACATTGAACTTTCTAAAAGAGCAATAAATAACCCTCCATCAGCTACATCATGAGCAGAAAGAATCAATTTATCTTTAATTAAATTAGAAGTGGTTTGTTGTAATTCATATTCAATATCTAAATCAAAAGGAGGCGTTGATGACTCGTGAAAATTATGATATGATGCTAAGTATTCTGAACAACTAATATCATTTTTTGATTCCCCAATTAAATAGATTAATGAATCAGAATTTTTAAATGCTAATGACATGATATTTTCCTTATCTTCTATAATACCCAACATACCAATAGTTGGTGTTGGAAAAACAGGAACCTCTACTCCATCAATAGCAGATTGATTATAAAAACTGACATTTCCTCCAGTAACTGGAGTACTAAATTTTTTGCACGATTTTGCCATTCCTTTAATTGAACCAACAAATTGCCAATAAACTTCTGGATTATATGGATTACCAAAATTTAAACAATTAGTTATTGCTGATGGCATACCACCTGAACATACTATATTTCGAGCTGCTTCAGCTACAGCCATAGCACAACCTTCTTCTGGATTTGCATTAACCATCCTCGCATTACAATCAACAGTCATTGCTAATGCCTTTTTTGAATCTTTTAAATTAACTATACCTGCATCAGTTGGAAAATTTGTAGACATATTAGCTGTACCAACCATTGAATCATATTGCTCATAAACAAATCTTTTAGAGGCAATATTTGGACTTGATGTTAGAAATTTTGCAACTGATACAAGATCATATGGTTCTTCAATATTATTGATATCAAATTGCTGAAAACGCTTAAAATAAGCTGGTTCTGAATATTCTCTGTGATATACAGGAGCTCCTCCACCTAAAACAAGATCAGCACATGGCACATCAGCAACTAAATCTCCGTGCATAAAGTACTTAACTCTATCTCCCTTTGTTACTTCCCCTATTTCTTCGCAAGATAGATCCCATTTGTCAAAAATTTCTTTAACAATATTTTCTTTCCCTTTTTCTACAACAACTAACATTCTCTCTTGAGATTCAGATAATAAAATTTCCCAATCTTTCATATTAGCTTGTCTAGTTGGAACTTTATCTAAATTAATAATCATTCCATGTTTTCCAGCAGCACTCATCTCATTGGTTGAACATGTAATTCCAGCTGCACCCATATCTTGCATTCCAACAATTGCATCTGTTTTTGCTAACTCTAATGTTGCTTCTAGCAATAGTTTTTCTTGAAATGGATCTCCAACTTGAACAGCAGGTAAATCTTCAGCAGAATCTTCTGTAATATCTTTTGAGGCAAAAGAGGCACCATGTATACCATCTTTTCCTGTTCTAGAACCAACAATAAAAATAGGATTATTAACTCCTGTAGATGTTGCAGAAATCATTTCGCCCTTTTTCATAATTCCCGCAGAAAATGCATTTACTAAAGGATTTGTATTATAACATTTATCAAAGAAAATTTCTCCTCCAACAATAGGAATTCCAAATGCATTACCATAATCTCCTATCCCTTTTGAAACACCCTTTACAAGCCACTTTGTTCTATCTAAATCAATGTTTCCAAAACGAAGAGAATTCAATTGAGCTATTGGGCGAGCACCCATTGTAAAAATATCTCTATTTATACCTCCCACTCCAGTAGCAGCGCCTTGATAAGGTTCTAAAGCTGATGGATGATTATGTGATTCTATTTTAAAACAACATGCTAATCCATCACCAATATCTACTAGACCCGCATTTTCTTCTCCTGCTTCAACAAGCATATGAGGACCATCTTTAGGTAATTTCTTAAGCCATACTATTGAATTTTTATATGAACAATGTTCAGACCACATAACACCAAAAATACTTAGCTCACAAAAGTTAGGAGTTCTCCCTAATATCTCTTTAATTCTATCAAATTCTTCAGGCAACAAACCCATTTCTTGTGCCTGCTCTACAGTTGAAATATTGTTTTGATTATCCATTCATTTAAAAATTTATGTATAAACAAAGATATAATTTACAAGGTAGTCTAATGAAAAACAAAAAGCTTTTCAAAAGATGTTTTAAACAATTTATTAATAAATTTTAGGATTATAATTTTCAATAATTTTACCTTGAAAATCTTTAAAAGCATTTTCAATATAATTCATGTCAGATTTAAAATCTCCGGAAGGGTTAATTATATCAAATGCACCAACAGTTTTTGTTTTGAAATCAAACTTACAAAAAACAATGGGCACTCCAGATTTAAATGCAATATGATAAAATCCCGTTTTCCATTTTGGGACTCTTTTTCTAGTTCCTTCAGGAGCAATTCCCAATCTAAAGGTTTCAGAATTATTAAATCTTTCTACAATTTGGTCAACAACATTATTTTTTTGCCTTCTGTATACAGGTATACCTCCATTTAACCTTAAAATAGTTCCTAAAATAGGATAAAAAAGTTCACTTTTTATTAAGTATTTTGGATAAATTTTTTGAATATAACCATAACATCTTCCAATTAAAAAATCCCAGTTCGAAGTATGAGGAGCAGCTATAATTATACATTTTTTAGGATAGGTTACCGTATCTTCGACCTTCCAGCCATTAATCTTAAAAATTAATTTTGATAAAAATCTAAACATAAATGCATTTTATACAAAGAAACAACAATTTAAAATACTTTCATCAAAAATTGTAAATTTGCACCAATTAAATAACAACAAAATGAACGCTAAAAAGATCACTCTAATTCTCATCCCAATTAACTTAATACTTGCTTTTTTTGTTTACGATAGCATTAGTAGTGAAGTTGAATTCAATAAACTAGCAAAGGAAAGAATTGCTGAAAACGTTCAAAAACTTAAAGATCTGAGAACATTGCAAATTGCCTATAAAAGAGAAAATGAAGTTTTTGCTGATAATTTCACTTCATTAATTGATTTTTTAGAAAATGATTCAACAACAATAATCAAATCTGTAGGTGAAACTCCAGACTCTTTGATTAATGGTCAGCAAATTAGCGATGCGCAAGCCTTAGAAATGGGTTTAATAAGTAGAGATACATTTTATGTTTCTGCCAAAGAATCTATTTTTAATGAAACATATTTAAAAACAAGAAATAATCAATATCCTTTTGACATAAATTCCATAACTGAAATTCCTAATACAAATAAACAATACAACATTGATGCCAATGTTATTGAAAAAGGTAAAGTTAGTGTTCAAGTATTTGAAATCTCAGTAACATTCAAAGATGTATTTAATGGATTGGATGCTGAAAATAAAAAATACGATTTAAACAGCTTTTTAAAAGTTGGGTCAATGACAGAAGCTTCATTAAATGGTAACTGGGGAGAATAATAAAACCCTAATTAAAGATAGTACATTTGATTCACTACAGATTTCAAACTATCATCTTTCAATAGAACTTAGTGACAAATCAATTTCATATTGTATTGTTGACAAAAACAAATACAGATGTTATTTATTATTTTCTCAAAACTATAAATCACAAAATCTATTAAAGATCCTTAACGAGGATGAATTTATAACGAGAGAGTTTTTATCAAAATCAATTTCGTTTGTTAATTTTCCTAACACACTTATTCCAAAAGAATTATATAATGAAAAAGATAAGAAAAATATTTTTTTGGTTAATCATTCATTAACAAACGAAGAATTAGTAATAGATGAACTTAAATCTAAAATTATCAATTTATACGGAATACCAAATACAATTTTTCAAACTGTTAAAAATGTAATTCCTGAAGCAATTATTCGTTCGAACAGCTCTATTTTAATTAATAATTTTTTATCATTAAATAATCTACAAGAAACAATGTTTTTGTTTTTAAAAGATTCATACATCAATATTGTTGTTACGAAAGGTAATAAGCTTATTTTTCAAAATAAATTTGAATATCAAACAAAGGAAGATTTATTATTTTATGTTCTTTTTTCAATTCAACAACTTAATTTTTCTAATGAAGAAATAAATACGGTTATTTATGGAAATATTAGTAAAAAAGAATATAATATTCTTTATCAATATATTAGAAATATAAAATTCGGCAATAAACTAAAAGACATATCATGCAGTAATGAATTTAATAATATCGAAGATCATTGTTACAACATTCTATATAGACAATTTTTATGCGTATAATTTCGGGTAATCACAAAGGAAAAAAAATTCAAGCACCTAAAAGTTTACCAGTCAGACCAACAACAGATAGAGCAAAGGAAAGTGTCTTTAATATTCTTGAAAACAGATACAACTTATCTGAAAAAAGAATTTTAGATCTTTTTAGCGGAACCGGCAACTTAAGCTATGAATTTTCATCAAGAAATACTTATGAAATTACAGCAGTCGATATAAATCCTAAATGTATTAACTTCATTAAAAAGACAAATCAAAATCTAAATTTTAAAATAAAAACTATATTATCAGATTCATTTAAGTTCATAGAAAAAACTGATGAGAATTTTGATATTATATTTATGGATCCTCCATATAATTACAAAAGATATCATGATTTAAAAGATTTAATTATTGAAAGAAAAATTTTAAATAAGGATGGATGTTTAATTATTGAACATGATAAAACAACAAGATTTGATGAAAAAAATATGGAAGTTAGAAAATATGGAAGTGTTTTTTTTACTATGTTTAACATATAAGTAATATGAAAAAAATTGCTGTTTTTCCTGGTTCTTTTTCGCCTTTTACATATGGACATTATTCCATAATTAAAAGAATGATTCCTCTATTTGACACAATAATTATTGCCATAGGAAAGAACTCTTTAAAAGACAATAGCTATCCAGCTGAAAAAAACAAAGAGTGGATTGAAAATATTTTTAAAGAAATAACAAAAATAAAAGTGATTAATTACTCAGGATTAACTGTTGATTTGTGTAATAAATATGAGTCTAATTTTATTATTCGTGGTGTAAGAGATGAAAAAGATTTTGAATTTGAAAAAAAGATAGCACAGAACAATAGAGAATTAAATTCTAAAGTTGAAACTCTGCTAATACCAACATTACCAAAGTATTCTCATATTTCATCCACAATCGTTAGAGATATTATAAATAATAATGGAGATATTTCAAAGTTGATTCCCAACTCAGAAGAGTTAAAAAACTTTTTTAAAATTTAATTATTTTGTTTATTTAAATAATCAATTAATTTTTTTACAGCAATTCCTCTGTGACTAATTTTTCCCTTTTCAGACTGATTCATTTCTGCAAAAGTTAATTTCGATGTTAGAGGTTGAAAAATTGGATCATAACCAAATCCATCTTGTCCTCTAGGAATTTTTGTTATATACCCTTTACACTCTCCTTTAAAAAAAATTTGTTTTCCGTTTAAAATTAATGCTATTACAGTAATAAATTTAGCATTTCGGTTTTCGAAATTTTTTAACTCTGATAATACTTTTTCAATATTGTCTTTTGCATTGCATTGTGGACCAGCATATCTTGCTGAATAAACTCCTGGTTTGCAATCTAAAACATCAATTTCTAAACCCGTATCATCTGCAAAACAATCAAGCCCAAATCTTGAATGAATACATTTAGCTTTAAGCATAGCATTTCCCTCTAATGTATTTTCTGTTTCTTCAATATCATTGTGAAAATCAATATCTTTTAAACTTAAAATATTATAATTTGATGAAACTAAATTTTTAATCTCACTGAGTTTGTTTTGATTATTTGTAACAAAAACAATATTCATTATTGATTATGATATTTTTCATTTTTAATAATTGTAAATGCTCTATAAAGTTGTTCATAGAAAAATACTCTTATCATTTGATGATTAAAGGTCATTTTAGATAACGATATTTTTTCATCTGCCATACTATAAACTTTATCAGAAAAACCATATGCCCCTGCAATAATAAAAACAATACGTTTAAAGCTATTAATCATAAAATTTTCAATTTTCTTTGAAAATTCAATTGAGCTGTAGGATTTACCATTTTCATCTAATAATATAATATAATCTCCCTTCAAAATATATTTATTAATCATATCTCCTTCCTTTTGCTTAAGCTGAGATGAATTTAAATTGTTTGCATTCTTAACATTTGGAATTTCTAAATGATTAAAATCAATATAATGAGACAATCTTTTATTAAAATCTAACAACTGTTTTCTAATATTTTCATCCGATGTCCTACCATTGGACAACAATAAAATCTTCATTATTTTGTATTTTTGACAATATTAGTAATTTACCATTTAATGATTAATAAAGAACTTGAAAAATTTGTTAATGATTCTCTTAATGAAGATATAAGAAAAGGAGATTTCACATCCTTAGCGTGCATAAATAATAATAATGTAAGTGAAGCAAATATTATTGCTAAAGATAATGGAATTATTGCTGGAACTGAATTAGCAAATTATATTTTCAAAAAAGTTGATGATAAATTAGAAATTGATATAAAATTGAATGATGGAGACACTGTTAAAATGAATGATATAGTTTTAAAAATTAAAGGGTCTACTCAATCTATTTTAAAAGCTGAGCGACTTGTTTTGAATTGTATGCAACTAATGAGTGCAATTGCTACTAAAACAAAAAATATATGTAATAAAATATCCTCTACCAAAACAAAAATTCTAGATACACGAAAAACTTTTCCATTAAACAGACACATACAAAAATGGGCAGTTAAGATTGGAGGTGGAGTAAATCATCGATATGCTTTGGATGACATGATTATGATTAAGGATAATCATATTGACTTTTGTGGAGGAATATCTCAAGCAATCAAAAGAACCAAAAAATACCTAAAGGATCATGATTTAAATCTTGATATAGTTGTGGAAACTAGAAACTTAGATGAAATTAAAGAAATAATAAATGAAGGAGGAATAACTAGAATACTATTAGACAATTTTGATTATAAACAAACACAACAAGCTGTAAATTTTATTAATAATCGCTTTGAAACAGAATCATCCGGAGGTATAACCGAAAATAACATTTTAGAATATGCAAAATGTGGAGTTGACTATATTTCATTAGGTACTTTAACTCACTCTATTAGAAACTTTGATCTAAGCCTTAAAGCCAAATGAATAAATTAATTGAGGTTGTAAAAAAAATTAAACCTTTAGGTTTTACTGGCCTTAGTTTATATGATGTTTCCGTTTTTTTTATAAAAGGATTACAAGAAGGAGCTATCACAACTAGAGCATCTTCTTTAGCATTTAACTTTTTTCTTGCTTTCTTTCCTTCAATAATTGTTTTTTTTACCTTAATACCTTATATACCAATTGATGGTTTTCAACAAACCCTAATGGAAATAATTTCAAATGTATTACCTCCATCTACTAACTCTGCAACATTTTCAACACTTGAGGACATAATAAATAATCAAAGGGGCGGACTATTATCAATAGGATTTATTTTAGCATTATACTTTTCCACCAACGGTATGAGCTCACTAATTCAAGCTTTTAACTCATCATATCATATTAGAGAAAATGAGTCAATTATAAAACATCAAATGCTATCAATTCTTTTAACTATTGTTATTTCAGCTTTAGTTTTTCTAACTATAATATTAATTATATTCGGAAAAGCTGCAATAATTTTCATGATAGATTATCAATTAATTAATGAAAATAAACTTGTTTTATTAAACTCTGCAAAGTGGGTAATCCTAATTTTCATGTTATTTTTAGGAATTACCACAATTTTTAATTTAGGACCTGCTATTAAAAGCCAAATAAAAATATTTTCTCCAGGTGCAATTCTTGCAACATTATTTATTATTTTAACATCCATTGTTTTTAGTTACTACATTGATAACTTTTCTCAATACAATAAAATTTATGGATCTATTGGTACATTAATTATAATTTTACTTTGGATATATTTTAACGCCATTTTCTTATTGATAGGATTTGAACTTAATGCTAGCATATTCAATGCAAAAAAAAACTTAACAGATAAAATATGAAAAAATATATATTAACTTTTTTAGTCTTTATATCAAATTTTGCCTTTTCTCAGGTAGCTTACGATCCACTTCAAAAGCCTAATACTTACAGAAAAATTGATAATCCAAATTATTGGAAAAACAAAATGCCTCATGCTGCATATTGGCAACAAGATATATATTATAACATAAAGGCAAATATTGATGAAGAAACAGATATTATTGATGCCTACGAAGAACTAACCTATTGGAATAATTCTCCAGACACACTGTATTTTGTTTACTTTCATTTATATCAAAATGCTTTTCAACCAGATTCATATTATGATAAACTGCAAAAAGAAAATGGAAAAAATCCAAAATATGGCAAATACGAATCAAAAAAATTAGGAACAACAGTAGAAAAAATAACTATTAGTGGAATGAACCTTAAAAGTGAACTTGACAATACGATTTTAAAAGTTTATTTAATTGAACCATTGGTTCCAAATGATAAAATAACATTTGAAATAAAATTCAAAACATATTTTGATAGCGGTGAAGTTAGAAGACGAATGAAATCATACGATGCATGGGGCTATAGACACTATAATGGGGTTCATTGGTATCCGAGAATTTCAGTTTACGATGCTAAATTTGGATGGACAACTGACCAACATCTAGGGAGAGAATTCTATGGAAACTTTGGAACTTTTGATGTTGAATTAACTTTTGCATCCAATTTCATTGTAGAAGCTACAGGAAACCTACTTAATAGAGATGAAGTTTTACCAAAAGATTTACGAGATAAGCTTGATGTAAAAAACTTTAAAGATAAACCCTTTAATTCACCTCCTTCAACAATAATAGAATATAATAAAGAGGATCATAAAACTTGGAAATATCATGCTGAAAATGTACATGATTTTGCATTTACTGCTGATCCAACTTATAGAATTGGTGAATCACGATGGGAAGACAAAGTATGCTATTCTCTTGTTCAAGAACCACATGCAAGTAAATGGCAAAATGCAGCTGATTTTGGAGCAGAATGCTTGAGAGTCTTTTCTGAAGATTTTGGAAGATATGTTTGGCATAAAGTTATTGTTGCTGATGCAAGAGATGGTATGGAGTATCCAATGATAACTCTAGACAGTGGTACTGATCCAGGCTATAGGGATTTACTAGCTCATGAAATTGGACATATGTGGTTCTTTGGTCAGGTAGGAAATAATGAAACATATCGAGCTTTACTAGATGAAGGCTTTACAGAATTCCTTACAGCATGGGCAATGATAGAAATTGATGGAGAAAATGTAGTGGAGGATTTACCAAAAAACAGTTATAGAAAAAGATTTCATAAACCTCAAAAAGCTATAGATACTGAGGTCTATAATGCATATATTGAATCAGCTACTAGAAAAACTGATCCAATCATCTCAACTCATTCAGATTGTTTTAATGGTGCACTAGGTCATGGTGGAGGATATAGACAAGTGTATTATAAAACAGCGACTATGCTATATAACCTTCAATATGTGTTAGGAGATGAATTATTTTTAGATGCGATGAAATATTATTTTAATACCTGGAAAATAGCTCATCCATATAATGAAGATTTTAGAAATGCAATTATTCAATATACAAATGTTGATCTAAACTGGTTTTTTGATCAGTGGTTAGATACAGATAAAAGATTAGATTATTCTGTAAAACTTAAAAAGAATGAAGATTCTGATATAATTATATTTAAAAGAAAATCAAGAATGCAAATGCCAATTGATTTTACAGTAATAGGAAATGATTTAAAAAAATATAATTATCATATTCCAAATAACTGGTTTGTTAAAAAAACTGATGCTGAAATTCTTCCAAAATGGCATGGCTGGGACAAATTAAACCCTAAATACGAAATATCATTAGACATACCTACAGGAATAAAAGAAGTTATAATTGATCCCACAACTAGATTTGGAGACATATATATGCCTGACAATAGTACTAGTATCAACAAAACATATAGTTACGATCATCTTTTATATCAAAGAGCTGATTGGAGAAATTATGAAATCAAATATAGACCCAATTTTTGGTGGAATTCATACGATGGATTAAAAATTGGTGTCAATCTAAATGGAGGTTATCTAAATCATCATCATTTATTTGATTTTAATTTTTGGATTAATTCAGGACAGTTACAAAACGAAGATTTAACAAACAAAGAAAATTATGATTTATATTCATATAAACTTAATTACAATACAAATCTTGACAACTATATGAAATATGCCAGAGTTGGATTAAAAAGTGATTTTATAGCTGGTTTACACACAAATAAAATATCATTTTCAAAATACACATTAGATAAAAAAAGTAAAATTGAAATTGGTTTACTATCATATTATAGGACGAAAGGAGAAAATTATATGTTATATCCTGAGTATTGGGATATAAATAAATTTAATAACAGAATAGATTTATCGTTAGAACATAAATATAAGATTAATGAAATTTCAGGAGAAATTGAATTAAGCACTATGAGTTCTGCATTATTTTCAGATTACAACTACAATAAATTTATACTAAAAAACATTAATAACGCTTCTATTTTTGATTTAAAGCTAAAATCAAGAATATTTGTACAAATAGGAACTGGTGATAATTGGGCATCTGAAAGCAAGTTATATTTTGCAGGAGGTAATAATGAAGATTTAATGAATAATGAATTTACAAGATCAACAGGCTATATTCCAAATGAATATATTGGGTTTGGCTCTACATTAAATAATTTTCATCATAGTGGTGGATTAAATCTAAGAGGTTATGCAGGATATTTGATTCCTCAAGAAGAGAATGGAAATATAGAATCATTTAATTATTCTGGTAAAAGTGGTGTAGCGATAAATTTAGAAATTGATTTATCAAAATATTTTCATATACACTTAATGAACAATGAATTAAAACCATATATTTTTGGAGATGCAGGAATTATTTCAAATAAAGATATTAATAGTTCTAATTTCACTGAAATTTTTACTGATCTAAGAGCTGATGCAGGTGTTGGAATTACATATTCATTAAAACCATTATACAAAATGAAACCTCTTATTCTTAGATTAGATATTCCATTTTTTCTTAACAGACCACCAGCAAATGAAGAATATTTAGAGTTTAGGTGGTTATTTGGTGTAAATAAATTATTCTAAAAATGGAGAATAAAATTTTCATCTTTATTTCTGGCCTACACAGAAGTGGAACATCACTATTTTACAAAATCCTTGATACACAAGAGAATTTTTCTGCTTTAACAAATACTAATGAAATTGAAGATGAAGGTCAATTTGTACAAAGTGTTTATTTGCCGGCATATAATTTTGGTGGTGTTGGCAGATTTGGTTTTAATAAAGAATCTCAACTTAATGAAACATCAATTCTGATAAACGAAAAGAATAGAAATAAGTTATTTAAAGAATGGTCAAAATATTGGAACATTGAAAAGAAATATTTAGTTGAAAAATCACCTCCAAATATTTTAAAATCAAGGTTCCTTCAAGAAATGTTTCCAAATAGTTATTTTATAAATATAACTAGGCACCCTATTGCAACTTCATTAGCAACACAGAAATGGTCTAAAACATCACTTGAATCATTGATTGATCATTGGATAGTTTGTCACAAAATTTACAATAATGATCAAAAAAAATTAAAAAGATCAATAAATTTTAGATATGAAGATTTAATTAACAATACAGATGAAACTCTTAAATTAATTTCAGAATTTATAAAAACTAAAATAATAAATACTGAAGTTGAAATCAGAGGTGGTATAAATCAAAAATATTTTAAAATGTGGGAGAAAAAAAAGAATAGCTTTTTTACAAAAAGAAAGATTAGAGGAATTATTGAAAAATATGAAGATGAAGTAAATAGTTTTGGGTATAGTTTAATAGATTATTAAAGTGCAAAAACAATTAATTATATCAATTGGAACAGGAAGAAGCGGAAGTGCTTCATTGTCATCATTTTTATCAGCACAAAAAAACATGTTAGTTTTACATGAAGGAAGATTAGAAAAGGAAAAAATAAGAAAACTAATTAAATGGAAAAATGATGATGATGAACTATTTAAATGGCTAGATTACCTTATTAACTACGATGATAATATAGATTTTATTGGAGATACTGGCATGTACTTCCTGCCCTATATTGATTTAATTATAAAAAAATACAATAATGTTAAGATAATAGGATTAGAGAGGGGAAAAAAAGAGGTAATTGATAGTTTTCTTAAAAAAACTCAAGGAAGAAATCATTGGTATTCTCATAATGGAGAAGATTGGAATCTAGATGAAAGGTGGGATCCTTGTTTTCCTAAATATCCAATAAAAGATAAACAAAAAGCTATTGAGAAATATTATGATGATTATATTAAAACCACAAAAAATCTAAAATTAAAATATCCTAATAACATTAAAATTTGGAATCTCTCAAATTTTAATACTTCTAAAACAAAAAATGAAATTTTAGATTTTATTTCATTTAAAAATGAGAGAATAATAGAAAAAGATTTTGTAAAAAACACTAAGTTAAAATCATACAGAGAATTTATTCTAAAAAAAATAAAAGAATGGTTCTCAGCATAACTATTTGTACATATAATAGAATTGAATATTTAAAAAAATGTTTAAAATCTATTTTAGATCAAACACAAGGGAGTAAGATTATAGAAATAAATATAATTGATAATAATAGTACTGATACAACCAAAGATTACGTAACTGAATTACAAAAGAAGTTTCCCGAAGTGAATTATTTTATTGAAAAAAGGCAAGGAATTAGCTTTGCTCGAAATCTTTCATTTGAAGTATGTAAAGGTATGTTTTTAGCATTTGTTGATGATGATGCAGTAATTAATAAGAATTGGCTTGAAGCGCTTTTAAATGAACTTAAAAATCAAAATGAAAATATAATTTACGGAGGTCCAATATATCCAAAATTTGAAAATGAACCTGAAAAATGGATTGACAAAAATTATTTTGTAAGGGAATTTAAGGTTTCTGATGGTTTTTTAGGAACAATTAAATCAAAAGAAGGGTTTTCAGGAGGAAATATGTGTATTGCAAAAAAACTTTTTTTAAAAAGTGAAAAATTTAACACAGAAATTGGTATGACTGGCGGGAATCTTGGACTTGGAGAGGAACCAGACTTCTTTTACAAATTAATAAAGAAAAATAAAGATGTTAAACTTTATAATATTTCTGAAATGAGTATTACACATTCTGAAGCCTATTACAAACTTGAAAAGGAATATTTAAAAGAAAGAATAATTTTAAATGCAAATCAATTTGCTAAAAGAACTCTTTTTCATGAAAACCTAATAACATCAATAATAATTTTAAAAATTAAAGTATTCATTCAATTTTTGAAACTTTTATTTAGTCTAGTTCTTCAATTCTTTATACCAAATCACAAATTTAAATTTTTAAAATCTTATTGGATAATTCGCGGAATAGTAAAAGCTATTTTTTAAATATTCTTAAATAAACATCACTAATTAATTTATTTATATCATCTGATAAATTAGCTTTAATACAAATTGAAATAAATAAAGTTGCTGACAATATTGTTTTGACAACTATACTTATAAAGACATTATCAAAATCAAGATTAAAGCATATTAAATAAACTAATATTAATAGTATAATAGTTAATAAGGTTTTTAAAGAAAATGGCTGTATTTGAATCTTATTATAAATAATTATCAATCTAATAAGGTTAAAGAAGATAATTGAAAAAGCAGTTGCCATAGCTGCACCATTTATTCCAAAAATTGGAATCAAAAGAAAATTTAACAATATTGTTATAGCTAGAAGAATAAGGTTAGTATATAAGTCATATTTATAATACTTAGAATTAACAATTATTGCACCATTTACGCCACATGACATATTTACAAGCTGAGCTAACCCAATATAAAAAACGACCCATTTCCCATAAGAAAACTTTTCTGGTAATAATGAAAGAACGTCATCAATATTTAACCAAACTACCAAAAATAAAAGTCCAGAAACAATTAATTGATTAATAGCTGATTTTGAATATATCATATCAATTTCATTAATATCTTGATTTTCCCAAGCTTTAGAAATGAGAGGAACAGATATTGAAATAACAGATCTTCCTGGAATTGCTATTGCATTTCCAATATAAAACGCTAATGTGTAAAATGCAACTTGCTCGAGATCTAATAAATACCCAATCATTAGCATATCTAGTCTAGTAACAATCATAATTGATAAACCACCTGCAAAAACGTACAAACCAAATTTGAATAATTCGCTATAATTTAGATCAGATAATTTTAAAGTAAATGAAAGTCTTTTATTGTAAAAATTAATAATAGAAAGTATAAATAATTTAATTAAATATCCAGAAATATATAAAATCAAAAAAGTTGAAAAATCAATAAACTTGAACCCATGAAAAAGTAATATAATTAATGTGTAACTTTTTAAAAAAAACTCATTCAAAACAACTGGTGTTATTGCATCTAGAAATGATCTAGAAAGAGCCGAAAAAATCTCATAAAATGAAATACAAAAAATTAAAACAAAAACATATATGAAATTTTCTTGAAGAAGCGGATCCATTTTAAATGCAATAAAAATTTCATTTTTAAAAAATAAATAAATTATAAAAACAGATATTAATCCAAAAGAGGGGATCAATAAACTATATGTCAAAAGTTTTGATTTATCTCTGTAAGTTGGAAAAAACTTCAAAAGAACTTTTGGAATTCCAAAAGATGTAAATGTGGATAATACTAAACCATAAGCAACTATCAATTGAATAAGACCCCAGTGTTCTGGTTGATCATTAAAAACATTAGGATAAATTAAAACTGTATTAATTGCTCCAATTGTCATTCCCAAATAGAAAATAATTGAATTACTAATACTTTGTTTTCTAATAACTCCCATTACAGTTCCTCTAAAATTTTAACCAATTCTTTTGTCAAATTTTTTCTAGAATATTTTGTTGAATCTAAACCTTTATTTACATACTTATGATTATAGACAGATAAAATATTTTCTTTTATTGAATTAACGTCACCATTATATGCATGATAAATTCCAAAACCATTTTTTAAAATATTTTTAACATCGCTTTCTGTTGGTCCAAATGATAAAATAGGTTTTTTTGTTGCTATATATTCAAATAATTTTCCTGGATAATTTCCCTCACCGCTCTTTGAATCAAACAATAATAGTAATAAAAGACTAGCCATAGAGTATTCTTTAATGACTTTTTTATGATTAAGAAAACCTAAATTAACTAGTTTAGAGTTCAAAAATGGATATTTACTTATTTCATTTAGAATATTTTTATCAATATTACCTGACAATCTAATTTCTAAACTTTTATTAAAATCATTATTCTCTAGGCATAGTTCATTTAATGCTTTCCATAAATTAGAAGGGTTTCTGAGATGATTCATTATACCATAGTGCCCTAAAATAAATTTATCAGTATCTAAAGCTTTAAAATCTTTAAAATCATCATTATCATAACCATTAGTAATGACCTTAACATTTTTTGCTCCTAAATCTTTAAAATCTGCTGCCCATCTCTCTCCAACAGTAAGAACTAAATCTGCATTTTTTAAAACATTATTCTCTAAACTTTTATGAATTTTTAAAGATCTTTTAGACAAATTAAAATCATTCAAAATATCCAAATTAGTCCATGGATCTCTAAAATCAGCAATCCAATTTAGGTCACTAAAAATTTTCTTTAGTTTCAACGCAATTAAATGCATAGAATGAGGGGGTCCTGTAGAGACAATATAATTAATCTTTTGTTCTTTTATTATTTTTTTAAGATTATTTACTGTAGGATTAACCCAATATTTTTTTGGATCTGGGATAAATAAATTTCCTCTAACCCAATTAAGAAGTTTATCTTTAAATGTGTTTTCCTTTGAAATTAAACCCGAAGTTTGAGATTTTTTGTCTTTTCCAAATAATTTGTCTTTAAAAGAGTAAGGCTCCCAAATTGGAAGTTTTATTACTTTAATTTTATCAGAAACATCATTAAGTAATTCAGAATCCTTTAACTCAATGTATGGATTTTTTGGCGTAACTATTATTGGTAACCAATTATAATCCACTAAATATTTACTAAACTTCAACCATCGTTGAACACCAGAGCCAGTATTTGGAGGCCAATAATATGAAATAATTAGAATCTTTTTCATTTTAATTTAAACTCCCTATAACAAGCAAAAATTAAAAGGAGTATTAAAGAAATGGATGAAGCTAAAGAAATTTTTTCACCACTAATAAAAACTGAAGGTTCAAACTTAAATTCAATAGTATGATTACCAGCTGGAATTTTCATGGCTCTTAAAACATAATTAGCTCTAAAATGTTCAGTTTTTACCCCATCTATATAAGCATTCCAACCGTCTTTATAATATATTTCAGAAAAAATTGCTAACCCTTCTTCATTTAGATTTGATGTGTATTTTAAATTATTTGGTTGATATGAATCTAAATTGATTGACCCTAAAGAAGAAAAACTGATCTTGTTAAAATTATCTTTAAATCTTTCATCAACAATGATTGTTTTTGAAGGATCAAAATTGCCGAGAGCCGCAATTTCTTCGTCAGCATTTTTTACAATCTTAACATCCTCAATAAGCCATACATTTCCAAGAGCTCCAGCATTGATTTGAGCACGACCATCTTGAGTAATAAAATATTTTGTATTTAACATATTTAAAACACTCATATTGCCTCTTGAAATATGAAATTCTATTAGCTCTTGATATCGTTTAAGTTTTGCTCCATGATAACCTCCAATAGATTTATGAAAGTAAGAAGTACTAGCATCATTAAATGTACTAACACTTTGATTAAAAACTCTAAAATTAGGATCCTTATCTTTTAAAATAAAATTATCTGCTTGGGTAGGTTTATATGGATTCTTTACCTTATTTTTTCTAACAAAGTGTTCATCATTAAGATATCTTTTATTAATGTTCCACATATCAGCTATTAATAATGCTCCAATTAATAAAATAGCATATTTCTTATTTAATTTTTCTTTGATAAACGCAAATAAAACACCAAAGGATAATAAAATGAATAAAAAGGATCTCCATGAGTCAGATTGCAATAAATAGGATCTATCAGCAATTAATCCGTCAAGAAAACCATCAGGAGTTTTAACTCCAGAAGATATAGGTGTTAGATCTTTTTCTGACAAGAAATCTAAAAACATATTTGGAAAGAGTGCAAAAATTAGCGTAATACCTCCTGCGGTATAAAATGCAATTTTTAATTTCTTTAAATCTTCAAACTTAGAATTAGAAGAAAGAAATTTATTTAATGCTACAAAGGCTAACAACGGAATTGTAAACTCAGCAATTACTAAAATCATTGAAACTGCTCTAAATTTATTGTATCCAGGAAAATAATCCAGAAAGAAATCTGTTAAAGGCATGAAATTCTTACCCCAAGCTAGCATTAGAGACATGATTGTAGCCAACAATATCCATATTCTTAATTCATTTTTCACTAACAGCAGCCCCAATATAAATAGAAATATAACTATGGCTCCAACATATGTTGGTCCAGAAACAATTGGCTGTTCTCCCCAATATGATCCTGCCTTAAACTGAAGGGCATTTGCTAATTTTTTATTTCTGAATTTTCTTAGAAACTCTAAAGTTTGTGAATCATCAATTGATAGAACACTACTCATGCTACTTCCACCATGAAAATTTGGAATTAAAAGTGTCATTGATTCTGCTACACCATAACTCCATTGTGTTGCATAATCCTTGTCTAAACCTTTTGTTTTATTATCAATATTATTAGTTAACTCTGATTTTCCTCTAGTAGTTTCTTTGCCATAGTCAATTGTTGTTTTCAGTCTAGTATATGAAGTACCAGCTGCTAAAAAAGCTGCTAAAAATAAAACTCCAGTCTTTTTAAAAAAAGAAGGAAGTGTTTTTGCTTTAAAATCTTTATAAAACTGAGTAAAACCAACAAATAATAAAATTAAAATCAAATAATATGTAATCTGATAATGATTTGTAAATATTTGTAGTGCCACGGCTAAAGATGTCAAAACTCCACCCAATAACATTTTACCTCTGTAAGTATACAAAACAGCAGCTACAACCATTGGAAGATAAGCTATAGCATGAGCTTTTGTCATATGACCAGCTTGAATAATTATGAAAAAGTAGGAAGAAAAAGCATATGCAAAAGCTCCAAGAGCAGCAATTCTATAATCAATATTTAATGAAACAAGTAAAAGATAAAACCCAAGTAAATAAAGAAAAAGCAGATTAGCTGGTCTTGGAAATCCGAATGAAATAGCTTTGTCAATATATTTAATAAGGTTTGAATATTTAACAGATATTTGATATGCTGGCATTCCAGAAAAAATAGAGTTTGTCCAAAGTGCTTCTTCTCCAGTTTTTTCTCTATGATCACTAATTTCTTTAGACATTCCAATCCATGTCTTTACATCGTGTCCATCGATTCTTTTACCCTCAAGTAGAGGAGTGAAATAAGAAAATGAAATTAATGCAAATAAAACGATAATAATTGCATGAGGTCTTAATTTATTAAATTCCATAATAAGTTTTATTCTTCTACTTCTTCAAAATCAACATAATCACCTACATTATGATCTTTTGATTTAGCATTATTTTTTTTTCCTTCAATTGTAATATCACCTTCCTTATTCTTACTATTTTGATGCTGCTGAGTAAACTGATCATTAAATTTTTGCTGCATTTTTTTAGCAAAAGATTGTAAAATAAAAGGAGCTAATAATCTTAAAGTATATTTAAAAAAATAGTAAACTAAAAAGATTATAGCTAATGTTTTTAAAAATGGCATTATTTACTCAAATATAAATTTCTTTCTGAATATACTTTTACAAAATAATCATCCATTAAATCATCAATAAAATATATACTTTCTCCAGTAGATTTCATTTCTGGTCCCAACTCTTTATTTACATTTGGAAATTTATTAAATGAGAATACTGGAACTTTTATAGCATATCCTTTTTTCTTTGGATTAAACTCAAAATCAGCAACTTTATTTTGTCCAAGCATTACTTTTGAAGCATAATTTACATAAGGTTCATCATAGGCCTTTGCAATAAAAGGAACAGTTCGAGAAGCTCTAGGATTAGCTTCAATAACATAAACTACTTCATCTTTAATTGCAAATTGGATATTAATTAAACCAACTGTTTCTAGTGCAACAGCAATTTTTTTGGTTATATCAATCATTTGTTGCCTTACATTATCACTTAGATCAAATGTTGGTAACACAGCGTAAGAATCACCAGAATGAATACCACAAGGCTCAATATGCTCCATGATACCAATGATATACACATCCTTTCCATCACAAATGGCATCAGCTTCTGCTTCTATTGCATTATCCAAATAATGATCTAATAGAACTCGATTTCCAGGAATATCCTTTAGTAGATTAATTATATGATGCTCTAATTCATCTTCATTAATAACAATTTTCATTCCCTGTCCACCTAAAACATATGAAGGTCTCACTAAGATTGGAAAATTTAGGTCTTTTGAAATATTAATTGCTTCCTCAGCAGTTTGAGCAACAGCAAATTTTGGAAATGGAATATTATTTTTTTCTAAAAGTTCAGAAAATCTTCCTCTATCCTCAGCAACATCTAAAGCTTTATAAGATGTTCCCATAATGTTGATATTATATCTTTCAAGTTTTTCAGCTAGTTTTAATGCTGTTTGACCTCCAAGTTGTACAATAACTCCTTTTGGTTTTTCATGAAGAATAATATCATATATGTGTTCCCAAAATACAGGTTCAAAGTATAATTTATCTGCTGTATCATTATCTGTAGAAACTGTTTCAGGATTACAATTTATCATTATTGTTTCATAACCACATTCTTTGGAAGCAAGAACACCATGAACACATGAATAATCAAACTCTATACCCTGACCAATTCTATTTGGTCCAGATCCTAAAACTATTATTTTTTCTTTGTCTGAGGAAATACTTTCATTTTCTGCAAATCTTTCTCCATTAACTTCTTTGTCCATTTCAAAAGTAGAGTAATAATATGGTGTTTTAGCTACAAACTCAGCAGCGCAGGTATCTACTAATTTATAAACTCTATTAATATTCATTGTTTGACGAAGATTGAAAACTTCACTTTCTAAACAATTTAAAAGATGAGCTATCTGCCTATCTGCAAAACCTTTTATCTTAGCTTCCAATAATAAATCTTTTGAAATGGATTGAACTGTATATTTTCTAAGCTCATTTTCAAATACTACAAGTTCCTCTATTTGTCTTAAAAACCAAAAGTCAATTTTTGTTATATCATGAATTCTTTGAATTGGAATACCAATTCTAAAGGCATCATAAATTCTAAAAATTCTGTCACTACTAGCATATTTTAGTCTTTTTAATATCTCATCTTGATTAGTTATTTCTCTTCCATCAGCACCAAGTCCATTTCTACCTATTTCTAAAGATTGACAACCTTTTTGTAGAGCCTCTTGAAATGATCTTCCAATTGCCATAACTTCTCCAACTGATTTCATCTGTAATCCAAGATTAGTATCAGATCCTTTAAATTTATCAAAATTCCATCTTGGTATCTTAATAACAACATAATCCAAAGTTGGTTCAAAACAAGCAGATGTATTTTTAGTAATTTGATTATTAAGTTCATCTAAAGTATATCCTATGGCTAATTTTGAAGCAATTTTTGCAATCGGATATCCAGTGGCTTTAGAAGCAAGAGCTGAAGATCGAGATACTCTTGGATTAATTTCAATAGCAATAATATCTTCTTTTTCATCAGGACTGACAGCAAATTGTACATTACAACCACCAGCAAATTCCCCGATAGATCTCATCATTTTAATAGCCATTGTTCTCATTCTTTGATAAGCAGAATCAGACAATGTCATTGATGGTGCTATTGTAATAGAATCTCCAGTATGGATACCCATAGGATCAAGATTTTCTATATTACATATAATAATAACATTATCGTTATCGTCCCTTAATAATTCTAATTCATATTCTTTCCATCCAACGACAGCTTTATCAATCAAAACTTCATGAATTGGAGAAGCATGTAGACCTTTAGATAAAAGATCTTCAAATTCTTGCTTAGTATGAACAAAAGAAGCTCCACTACCTCCAAGAGTAAAAGAAGGCCTAATTACAAGAGGAAAGCCTAATTCTTGTGCAATTTTTTTTCCTTGTAAGAATGAAGTTGCAATTTTAGCAGGAGCTACAGGAATATCAATTTCGTTCATAAGTTTTCTGAACTGTTCTCTGTCCTCAGTAATATGAATCGCATCAATATCAACTCCAATAATATCTACATTATATTTTTTCCATATACCTTTTTCATCAACATCAATACATAGATTTAAAGCAGTTTGCCCACCCATTGTTGGTAAAACAGCATCTATGTCTCTTTCTTCCAGAATCTCAATAATTGATTCAGGTGTAAGTGGTTTTAAATAAACATGATCAGCAACAACTTTATCAGTCATGATTGTTGCAGGATTGGAATTAATTAATGAAACCTCTATCCCTTCATCTCTTAATGATCTTGCAGCTTGTGATCCAGAATAGTCAAACTCGCAAGCTTGACCAATAACAATAGGCCCACTGCCTATTATTAAAATTGATTTTATTGAATTATTTTTTGGCATATTTTTTTCGATTAATGCGAATTTACATTTTTTGTTAATTGATTTACTTTCTAGTATTTAAAGTTTTCAAAAGTTTTTAAAAAAAATCAAAAAAAAAAGTGTTGCAAAAGCAACACTTATATTTTGGTTTAAGAAATCATTTTATTTATGACCCATTTCATCAGAAACTGTTAATCTCTTTCTTCCTTTTGCTCTTCTTCTTGAGATAACTTTTTGTCCATCAGCAGTAGACATACGGTCCATAAAACCGTGCTTGTTTTTTCTTTTTCTGTTTGATGGTTGAAACGTTCTTTTTGGCATAACTTTAAGTATTTCTTATTTAGTTGGCAAATTTAAGCCGTTTTTCTTTACTGCAAAATATTTTTATAAATATTTTAAACATTAAAAACATTCTATTTTATGACATAATTTGAGAGATTTAATAAAAAATCTGCTTTTTCTTTTTTAAAGAATAAAACTTTCCAAAAACCTTCATACATAATTTTTGTAGGAACATGCACGTCATCAACATAATCTAAATTAACTATAACATCCATATCTAAATCAATAAGCCAATTTTTGTATGTAAACTCATACTCTCTATAAATAACATTAAAATTATCTTTATCAAAATAGGACAAAACCTTTCTTATGAGAGCTTTTTGACTGTCCTTTTCAGAAAGATTTTCTTTTACCTTTACAGTAAAAACATAACAAGGTTTATTTAAATAAACTGTATCACTTATTAAATAATCATAATACTTTTGCATATCAATATCAAAAATTGCAAACCTTTTATTTGCTCCTCCTTTTGATTGTTTAACATTATCTGTACCAATAGAGAAACCAATAGTTTTTGCATCTCTCATATTTTGACTTTCATTTTCGCTTTTTTTCTTATTTATTTTTAAAGAAACTTCAACACTATCATAAGGAAAAAAAACTTCATCAAATGCCTCAGTTGTATAATGTCTATAATCCCCACTTCTCTTGTAAATTCTTCCAGAATAGTTTAATGAATCATCAACAACCCATGCTTTTTTGGAATCCGAAAAATGGACTCCTGATCGATTTAAAGAACCAATTTTTTTATTTTTTTTATTATAAATATTTAATGTACTATAGTAATTATGCTGATAATATCTTAAATGTTTAAATCCTTTATAAAAAGTTGTGTCATTTTTGACATAATAAATAAAATCCTCAACTGAAAATCCATTTTTTTCTTCTGAGATTATAACATCATCCAATATAACAACAGGCAATAAAGTATCCTGAGGTAAAACATTTAAATGTATAAGACAACAAATCAA
This sequence comes from uncultured Bacteroidota bacterium, assembly GCA_902579065.1. GTDB lineage: Bacteria > Bacteroidota > Bacteroidia > Flavobacteriales > BACL11. The sequence continues at coordinate 38,126 of CACHFI010000001.1, read as the reverse complement.
AAAAATCAGATTAATTTTCATAAAACAAAGATATAAAAAGCCGACACCTAAGTGTCGGCTTAAAACAATAGTTACACATAAGCCGGATTCTGTTCTTTTTAAAAAGTGCTATCATTTATCTAGAGTAAAAGTTACCTTTTACCTCAAGCTGCCCACCCCCCAAGAAAGACGAGTAATCTTTTAAATCTTGGTATACATGGCATTGCACCGCATAGAGTTTACATGATTTCACTACAGCCTAACTGTACATTCTTTCTGTTGCACTAGTCCTCAGTTTGCACTGGACGGATGTTATCCGCTATGCTACTCTGTGGTGTCCGGACTTTCCTCTTTAAAAAATTAAAGCGATAGCATCAGTAACTATTAGAGCAAAAATAATAATATCTTATCAGATTTATGATATATATCAATCTAGAAGTATCAAATTAGATTATTTTTGTTTTATGGAATTCTCATTATTAAAAACTGATAAGAAATCAAATGCTCGATTAGGTAAAATAATCACTGATCATGGAGAAATAGAAACGCCTATTTTTATGCCAGTTGGTACATCAGGAAGTGTAAAAGGGGTTCATCAACATGAACTTTTAAATGATACAAAAGCTCAAATAATTTTAGGAAATACGTATCATCTCTATCTGAGACCTGGCCTTGACACAATAACTAAAGCAAGAGGATTACATAAATTTATAGGATGGGAAAAACCAATATTAACTGATAGTGGTGGATATCAAGTGTACTCTTTATCAAATAATCGAAAAATATCAGAAAAGGGTGTAGAGTTTCAATCTCATATAGATGGTTCAAAACATTTTTTTACTCCTGAATACGCAATTGATGTTCAAAGAATGATTGGAGCAGACATAATAATGGCTTTTGATGAATGCACCCCATACCCTTGTGATTATAATTATGCAAAAGCTTCAATGCATCTTACTCATAGATGGTTAAAAAGATGTTGTGAACGATTTGAAAATACCTCTAGCAGATATAGTTTTTCTCAATCGTTATTCCCAATAGTTCAGGGAAGTGTTTATAAAGATTTAAGGAAACAATCTGCTGAAGAAATTGTTAAATATGAATTAGATGGTTATGCAATTGGTGGACTTTCAGTTGGAGAACCACACGATTTAATGTATGAAATGACAGAGATAGTTACTAATATTTTTCCAAAAGACAAGCCTAGATATTTAATGGGAGTTGGTACTCCCACAAATTTACTTGAAAATATTGCACTAGGAATTGACATGTTTGATTGTGTAATGCCAAGTAGAAATGCTAGAAACGGAATGTTATTCACATCTGAAGGAACCATAAATATCAAAAACAAAAAATGGAAAAATGATTTTTCATTAATTGATGATAATGGAACATCATACGTCGATAAAACATACTCTAAAGCTTATTTGAGACATTTATTCTCTAACAATGAACTTCTTGCAAAACAAATTGCAACACTTCACAATATTAGATTTTATTTATGGTTATTAGAAGAAAGTAAAAAACATATTTCTGAAGGAAATTTTAATGAGTGGAAGAATAAAATGGTAAAAAAATTAGATAGAAGACTCTAATGAAAAAATTTGATTGGTACATTATTAAAAAATTTTTAAGTACTTTTTTCTTTACAATCTCATTAATATTAATCATTGTAATAGTATTTGATATCTCTGAAAAAATTGATGATTTTTTAAGAAGCAATGTATCAGTAGATAAAATAATTTTCGATTACTATTTAAACTTTATTCCTTACTTCGGAAATCTTTTTAGTCCACTCTTCATATTCATATCAGTTATATATTTTACATCCAAAATGGCTGGTGATAGTGAAATAATTGCAATACTAAATTCTGGAATGAGTTTTTCTAGATTATTGCGACCATTTATTATGACAGCGTTTTTTTTAGCATCTCTTTCTTTTGTACTAGGAAATTTCATTATACCAGAAACTAATAAGGAAAGAATTGATTTTGAAAATAAATACATTAAAAGAAAACAAAAAAAGAGAATAAAAAACATACATATGCAAATACAAAGAGATCAATATGTGTATATGGAAAGTTATAATAGAAGTAAAAACATTGGTTATAAATTTACTCTAGAAAATTTTGAAAATAATGTGTTAAAAAGTAAATTAAGTGCAAACTATATTGAATATGATACTGTAAATAATAACTGGAAAGCAAGAGATTATTTTATAAGAAAATATCAAGAAAAAAATGATGAAATTATAAAAGGTGCAATTATAGATACTGTTATTAATTTAAGCCCATCTGATCTTGCAAAAAACAGAAGTCTTGTTGAAACGATGGGTATGAAAAAACTAAATCAATATATTAAACAAGAGGAAATAAAAGGAACCGCTCAAATTGTCTATCATAAAATTGAGAAACATAAGAGAATTGCTAATCCTTTCTCAACTATTATTCTAACTGTTATTGCAGTTGCTATTGGTTCCAGAAAAATTAGAGGAGGTGCTGGTATTCAATTAAGTTTAGGCCTACTTATGAGTTTTGCTTATATTCTATTTATGCAAATATCTACAACCTTTGCAACAAATAGTAATTTACTTCCAATTATAGCGGTTTGGATTCCTAACCTAATTTTTACAGTAATCGCATTTGTGCTAGTTAGGTTTTCAATGAGATAATTTATCTCTTTAGCTTTTTATACTTTATTCTTGTTGGTGATATATCTCCCAGTCTGTTTCTTCTATTTTCTTCATAATCTGAAAATCCACCTTCATAATAATAAACACTTGAATTTCCTTCAAATGCTAAGATATGTGTGCAAATCCTATCTAAAAACCACCTATCATGTGAAATAATTACAGCACATCCCGCGAAATTATCTAAGCCTTCTTCAAGTGCTCTTAAAGTATTAACGTCCAGGTCATTAGTTGGCTCGTCAAGAAGTAATACATTAGCTTCTTTTCTTAGTGTTAATGCTAAATGTAATCGGTTTCTCTCTCCACCAGAAAGGACCCCAACTTTTTTATTTTGATCTGAACCACTAAAATTAAATTTAGCTACGTAAGCTCTTGAATTCATTAACTTTCCACCTACATTAATTTGCTCTTGACCATCAGTTATTTGTTCCCAAATTGTTTTATTAGGATCAATGTCTGCATGTTGTTGATCAACATAGGCAATCTTAACAGTCTCTCCAACACTAAATGATCCAGTATCAGCAGATTCCTGCCCCATTATCATTCTAAACAAAGTAGTCTTTCCAGCTCCATTAGGTCCAATAACACCAACAATTCCTGCTGGTGGTAATTTAAATTCTAAATTTTCATATAAAATTTTATCATCAAATGATTTAGACACATTTACTGATTCAATAACATTATTTCCAAGTCTAGGCCCTGGAGGTATATAAAGTTCAATTTTTTCTTCTTTGTCTTTTGATTTATTTTCAAGTAGTTTTTCATAATTGCTCAATCTAGCTTTTGATTTTGTTCTCCTTCCCTTAGGGGACATCCTAACCCATTCTAACTCTCTTTCAAGAGTTTTTCTTCTTTTACTTTCAACTTTTTCTTCTTTTGCTAACCTTTTAGATTTTTGATCTAACCATGATGAGTAGTTTCCTTTCCATGGAATACCCTCTCCTCTATCGAGTTCAAGAATCCATCCAGCTACATTGTCAAGAAAATATCTATCATGTGTAATTGCAATTACTGTTCCTTTATATTTGGATAAATGTTCTTCTAACCATAATACTGATTCGGCATCTAGATGGTTTGTAGGTTCGTCAAGTAATAAAATTTCAGGCTCTTTTAATAACAGTCTACATAATGCGACCCTTCTTCTTTCTCCTCCTGAAAGCACTGATATTTTAGTATCTGGTTCAGGACATCTTAAAGCATCCATTGCAATATTTAACTTTGTATCTAAATCCCATGCCCCTAATGCATCTATCTTATCTTGCAATTCACCTTGTCGCTTCATAAGATTTTCCATTTTATCAGCATCTTCGTAATATTCAGGTAATGCAAACTTGTTATTTATTTCATTATACTCTTGTAATACATCAACCGATTCTTGCATTCCTTCTTTAACAATATCAATAACAGTTTTTGAGTCATCTAATTTTGGCTCCTGCTCTAAATATCCAATATTATAGCCCTCGGAAAAATGCACATCTCCTTGAAATGATTTTTCAACACCAGCTATTATTTTTAATAATGTAGATTTTCCAGAACCATTTAATCCAATTATACCAATTTTAGCTCCATAGAAAAAAGACAAATAAATATCTTTTAATACTTGTTTGTTATTGTTATTGAAGGATTTAGAAACTCCAACCATAGAAAATATTACTTTCTTATCTTCTGACATATTTTATTATTTTTATACAAAAATAAATATTAGTTCCACTTAAATTTTAAAAATGAATAAAAGTATAGGCCTATCAATTATATTAATAGTAAGTGGTATTATTTTTCTACTTGATAACTTAGGTTATTTAGATATTTCAATTACCTATTTGATTAAAACTTATTGGCCAGTTATTTTAATTTGGATTGGACTTGAAAAGCTTTACAGAGATTTAAAATAATTCTTACAGAATATCCGACAATTTAAAAGTCTGATCAAGCATAACTCCCTTATCTCCTACCTTGACAGTACAACACTCATTGTAATTATCATGTTGTAAGAAAATAATATGATTATTATTTGCTGCATCCAATAAAAACTTACTCTTTTCATCTAGAGTTTTTAAAGGCTGAACATCATAACCCATAACATATGCTAAAGGAATATGTCCGGTACTTGGAAGTAAATCAGCAGCAAAAATAATAGTCTTGTCTTTATATTTAATATGGGGGATCATTTGAGCTTCTGTATGGCCATCCACAAATAAAACATCAAAAAAGCTCTGAAATTTTTCTCCTCTTTTTATAAAATTCAAATGTCCACTTTCTTGAATTGGCAAAATATTATCCTTTAAAAAAGATGCTTTTTCTCTATAATTTGAATCTAATGCATGCTGCCAATGCTGCTGATTACTCCAATATTTAGCATTCTTAAAAGTCATTTCGAAACCCGTTTTGTCTTTATTCCATTTTACACTACCACCGCAATGATCAAAATGCAAATGACTCAAAAAAACATCTGTTACGTCATCTTCTGAAAATCCATATTTATTTAATGAGTTTTTTAAATTATCATCTCCATGTAAATAATAATGTCTTAAAAATTTATCGTCTTGCTTATCTCCAATACCATTGTCAATCAAAATTAATCTATCTCCCTCTTCGATAAGAAGTGATCGCATAGCCCAAGGACATAAATTATTTTCATCAGAGGGATTTGTTCTACTCCAAAGTACTTTTGGAACAACACCAAACATGGCTCCTCCATCTAATTTAAAATATCCTGTGTCTATTGTATACAATCTCATGTTAGTAAATTTTAACTAATCAAAAGTAATAAAGTTGAATTATATGATACATTTAAAATGTAAATTTCATCTTTATGAAAATTCATTTAATTGCTATAGGAGGAAGTGCGATGCACAATCTTGCTCTTGCACTTCATTTTAAAGGATATACAATTACTGGTTCTGATGATCAAATATTTGAACCGTCAAAAAGCAGACTTGAAAAGCATGGATTATTACCTAAAAATATTGGTTGGTTTGAAGATAATATAACAGAGGATTTAGATGCTATAATTCTTGGAATGCATGCTAAAAAAGATAACCCTGAACTAATCAAAGCAAAAAAACTTGGTCTTAATATATATTCTTATCCAGAATATTTATATCAACAAAGTAAAAACAAAAAAAGAGTTGTAATAGGAGGAAGTCATGGAAAAACATCCATAACTGCTATGATTTTACATGTTCTTCAAAATTTAAAAATTGAATGTGATTATATGGTTGGAGCTAAACTTGATGGATTTGATGTAATGGTAAAATTAACAGAAGAAGCTCCAATAATAATTTTAGAAGGAGATGAATATCTTTCATCCCCAATTGACAGAAGACCAAAGTTCCATCTTTACAAACCAAATATTGGTGTGATTAGTGGTATAGCATGGGATCACATAAATGTTTTTCCAACATTTGAAAATTATATAGATCAATTTAGAATTTTTAAAAACCTAGTTTCTGACTGCCTTATTTTTTGTGAAGAAGATCCAGATTTAAAAAAATTAATGAAAGAGGAAACTAAATGTAAATCTATTAGTTATAACACCCCTAATCACACGATTAAGAATGGAACTACATATTTAAAAAATATTCCCCTAAAAATTTTTGGCAAGCACAACTTACAAAATCTTAATGCTGCTAGATTGGTATGTAAAGAACTTGGTGTATCTAATTCTGATTTTTATAATAATATTAAAACATTTAATGGTGCATCTAATAGATTAGAGTTAATAAGAGAAGACACTAATTCTTCAATTTATAAAGACTTTGCACATTCTCCATCAAAATTAATAGCTACAATAGATGCAGTGAAAAAACAATTTAAAGACAGAAAGCTAGTTGCTTGTATGGAACTTCATACATTTAGTAGTTTAAACAAAAGATTTCTATCTCAATATGTAAATAGCATGAATAATGCAGATCAGGCAATTGTATACTTTAGCTTAGAAGCCATAAAACATAAAAGATTAGATCCAATAAGTAAAGAGGATATACAACTTGCATTTAAAAATGAAAATCTTAAAGTTATTAATAACAAAGAAGAGCTTATAAATCATTTAAAAGACATTTACACAAAAAACACAAATTTGCTAATGATGAGCTCAGGTAATTTCAATAAATTAAATTATAATGAAATTTAGAATTTTTCTTGCAATAATTTTTATTTATCAAAGTACTAATGCCCAAATTAATACACAAGAATATTTGGGAACTATAATTTTAGAAAATAATAAACCAATGAGTTTCTCATTGGATCTAATTGAAAAAAACGGAATTGTTTCAGGTTACTCTCTCACAAATCTTGGAACAAAAGATGAAACTAAAAGTGAAATCAAAGGTGTTTATTTCAAAGAAGATAAAAGTTTTCAGCTTCAAGAAACGCAAATTATTTATACAAAATCAGAAGCCCCTATTAATAGTTTCTGCTATATAAGAATGAACTTAAAGCTAAAGAATAGATTTACTAAAAAACTGTTAGAAGGTAATTTTACTGGAAATTTCTTAGATAGTAGTGAATGTGCTAAAGGAAAAATTTTACTTGCTGAAAAATCAATTATTGAAAAAAAGATTAAAAAAATTGAGAAAAAAATAGAAAAAAAGCTAGAAAAAGAGGAGATAATAGAAACTAAAATTCTAAAAGATGGTGATAATTTAAATATTAATTGGAAAGCAAAATATTTAACAATCAAAATTTGGGACAGTAATCAAGAGGATGGAGACAAAATTAATCTTGAAATAAATAGTGATGTAATTCTTGATAATTATGAAACAAAAAATAAAGCTAAAAAAATCAAGTACAAACTCAACAAAGGAAAAAATAAGATTATTATAGAGGCTACTAGCCTTGGTAAATCTCCTCCCAATACAAGTAGAATAGAATTAATTGATAAAAACAAAAAATACCCTATTCTAACTCAGTTGGATTTAAATAAATCAATAACTATTTATATTGAAAAGTGATCTGATTAAGGACCACAACAATCATCCAATACATCATTTAAATTAATACTTCTTCTACCACTCGAGCTAGTATCATTAGCTCCAACAATAACAAGAATTAAAAAAAGTAAAATAAGAATACCAATAATAAGTAATACTTTTACTCCTAATGAGTATTTTGTTTCTTTACTAGAAGAACTATATAATTGTTTTTTTAATCTTGCCCTATATTCAGTTAAGGATTCATTTTCAAGAGGATACTTGCTGGTTGAGTCAACTACAACAGCTTCATACGCCTTTTCATTTACCAGAACAGTATCAATAAATCGAATATCTTGTTGTATTGGAAAAGAAGCAAAACAAAACATTGGAAAAAATATTATTAATAGTCTTAAAAAATTCATACTGCGAAATTAAGTAAGAAAAAATTTAATTCTATGCATAGCACAGTAATTAAAAACATAAAAATAATCAGAAAAAAAATACTACTAATTATCAGCCAAAAAGGGAAGAAAATAAAAGAAGTACTAATATCCAATAAACGATATGTAAAAAACCTATTACAGAGCCTATTATTCCTTTTAATCTTCCTTTTGTATTAAAAGACATGATTCCTAAAACTAGTGCTGGTAGAGAAAGAAAAAGTAAAGGCCATCCAAGAAAACCAATTTCAAGCCAAGGCAATAAAGAAATTAAAGAAAGAATTAATGATAAATTTCCGTAAATAGAACTGTTATTTATTTCTGTAGTTGAATTAGTGATATAAGTTTCATCATTTTTTTCAGTTACAGGAAAAGAAGCAAATGTTGTGTTAATTATACCAAAAAAAAAAGTGGTAAAAATATATTTCTTAACATATTTTCATTTTACATGTAAATACCGTAAAAAAATTCTGTGCAATGCATGTAAAATTAAGCTTACTTAATCTTCATGTTTTCTAATGAAGTATTATAGGCCTCAACTTCATTATCAAATGCAGCACCATCAGAAAAATGCCACTCCTCCAAAATTTTATCACCTTCCCACTTGTAAGAAATATGAACCATATTTTTAACAGTATCTCCTGTGTAATTACCAACAGCATTCCAATCAAACCAAACTTGAGACCATGTTTCTCCAGTGGGATATGAGATTGTTTGGCAAATAATACCTTTTTCATCATTCTCATCATATGTTGTATAAATATTAGAGAAAAGCATATGGTGAAGTTTTATAGCTTCCATACTTCCTTCTATGTCATAGGCTTCATCTTGTCCAGAAACATAAATTTTTAAATCTTTTGAAAACAGTTCTTTAACAGCTTCAAAATCTTCATTTACATAATTTTCAATATGTTTATTTAATGCGATGCTTTTAGGATCATCCCAAGTTACTTTTGTTACTTCAGAAGAACAACTAAATAATATAACTGAAATAAATAATAATATATAGTTTTTCATTTTTTTAGAATTTTATTTAAACAAATTTGCAAAAAAATTAAAATTAAAATCGAGGATGTTTGATTATTTTTTAAAAAAGTGACTCTGAAGGGATTCGAACCCCTAACCTCCTGATCCGTAGTCAGGTGCTCTATCCAGTTAAGCTACAGAGCCATTTTGTTTTTTGATATTATAAAATTTGAACATTTAAACCATAAAGTTCAAGATCTTCTTGAAATGGTTTAAGTTCTGAAATTTCTCCACGTAAAATATCGCATTTTCCATTAATATGGGTTAACAATGCACACTGTTCTGCTTGTATCGGAGAATGATCACATATAGCGACTAAACAATCAATAACATGATCAAATGTGTTAAAATTATCATCAATCAAGTATAATGTTTTGAGAGCGATACTTTTCTTATGAATTTTGTTTGATTCGTTGTAATCTAGTGACATAAATTATTTTTTTTATGAATTATAAGAGCAATTCTATAACAAAAATAGAAAATATAATTAACGAAAGCTTCGCGAAAATCAGAAAATATTAAAATAAAATATTTAGAATTTCTTATTTATTTTTTTTAAGAATTTCTCAGGTGAATCTTCATTTGCCAACATATATCTAAATGGATCCATTCCCTTAATAGATTTGGATTTTCTTTTAGTATCCTTAACATCTGTAATTGCTGTATTAAACTCAGGATTAGTTGAAATTGCTCTCATCACACCACTTTTATAAGTAAAGAAATATTCATCATAGAACTCAGTTTGGAGATACAAACTGAGTATATCAGTATTACGGCCCTTCTCAATTAAAATATGACCATTTAACATGCCATTTATTTGAGTTTCTCCAATGTTACCTATTCCAATATTATTTTTTGAAATAAATGCCTCTCTATTTTTATCCCAAACAAAATTAATTTTTGTTAAAGCAATCGTTTTTTTCATTTGTTTTGGCAACTTTTCAAAAGCATCATTTATCTCTAAGTCAATCATTAATTCCTCTTTGGAACTATTTCCTACTATTTTGGACAAATTGTTTTCATAATTCAAATCATATTCAAAAATCTCATCTCCAGGTGCTGAAAAAATATCATTAGCCATAATCTCCAATGCTTTTTCTGAAAAATCAAAATCTAAAAACAAGAATCCATCAAATGAAATTTCTCCATTTTTATTTGAAATATTTCCAACTGAAGTAGTATTTATTCTTCCAAGATTAAAATTCAAATCAAGTGTTCCTGATCCAGAAACTGAACATGTTTTTTCATCTAAAATTAAATAATTAGATGATGAATCTAAGCCTCCAACTATATATGAACTTAATTCATTATTATAATATACACTAGATCCAGCAGAGAAAAACTCAACGTCTTTAGCTCTTTTCTTTGTACTTAAAAATGTAGAATAGTAAATTGATGAATCTCTGTTATAATATATTCCAGAATATAATTTATCATCATTATTATTGTATAATTCGTCATTGAAATTGAATGAAATATTAAAAGGATCTATAAAAGATGAAAAACTAATCCAATTCTTAGAAAAAGCTGAACAATTATGACTCAATTTAAAATAACCCTTGAACTTAAGATCTTTTCTATCTCCAATCAATATAATATCCCCATAATAATTATACCTGCTTCCAATCATAAAGTCTTTTTGTTGATCGACATTTCCTTTAGCAACAGAAACAGTGTCTATATTTACTGTTATTTCAGAAAAATAAATTGGTTGCTCATTCTCTAAAGCATCTTTATAAACGTAATCTCCAGATGCACTATAATTATTTTTACCAATAATATCCACAGATGCATTATTAAAATTATGATATCTTACTAAAGAGTCAAGAATAATTCTTGAATTATTTAAAGTTTGAATTTTTGCATTTTTTGCAACAGTAATTTTTGCGGAATCTGGAAAAATTACTGCGTCTGCTACAAGAATACTATCTACACCTTCAGCATAAATGATAAAATCTTTCAAACTATATCCGGCACTTTTTGCATAAAAAGAAAGTGAATCCTGATCTTTATTTACAGAAATAAATTCAGATCTACTAGTTGATAATGGATCATTATTTCCAAATGTCAATTGCTCATTATCCATTTCCCATTTCAACTGATCTATATAGCAAATGTATTCACTAGCAGGAAAATTAACATATGACCCTGTTCCATTTGAGAAAAATATTCCTTCTCTATCTTTAACATCTATATTTGCTCTTAAATTCTTAGCACTAAATGCTAAATTACTAGAGTTATCAAATACATTCAGATTTGCTGTATCAGCTTTGAACCAGGTAGAGTTAAATGAGAAAAATTTTGAAGACACTTCAGCTAAATCTAATTTCATAATTCCATTTCCAGTTAATCCAGTAGGTTTTAAAAGGAGATTACCTTTATGACTTGCTTGGCCATTATAAACATCAAACATCTCATGTGTTTGAAAAACTTCTAATCTATCATTATATGGCTCATAATTACAATAAGTTTTAGTATTTGAAGTCTGTGGAAATTCAATCCCCTGAGCAACTTCATTAATTATAAATGCATCTGACAATAATTGTGTAGAATCTGGAAAAAAGATTATTTTTTCTGAATGGATAACAGAAGATAAAAATTCAAATTTTCCACTCCCTCTAAGCCCATTATTACCTAATTCAATTTCATTATAATATTTACTTTTACCAGCATATAATGGGAATCCTTCAATAGGAGTATTTCTCTTAAAGCCTAAAGAATAATCTGATTGTATACGTAGAGTGTCATCAAATACAGGAAAAATATTTGATGATTTAAAAGTACCTGCAAACCATAAACCATCAGTACTATAACTTTCTAAACTATCAATTGTAAATGGCTTTAGGTGAAAAGAAAAATTATCTCTTGAATATACTCCATCAAAAATATCAGGATTATCATAATAAACATATGAATCGCTAAAGCTTTTAAAAATTGGATACTCAGGGTGATTTTGTTTTCGTAATCCAGATTTATTTGATGATTCATCAATTATTAATTCTCCTGATGCTGCTTCAATTACTGTTTTAATTCTTGTTAGCAAAGGATTATTGTACATATCTACCTGAACAGGTTTTACTGGAACTGATAATTGGACAGAGTCAATTTTTTTGAGGTCAATTTTAAATTCATCGTAATTAAAATGAAAATCTTGACCATATAGATTTACTCTACCATTACCAGCAAAAATTCTTCCGTTAAATACAAAATCTCTATTCTTTAAAATCTTTATTTCTCCACCTTTAGGAAATATGGCTACTTTTTGCGAATCACTTACTGCAATTTGATTTATTCCTCTAATTATTAAATCCTTTGATTCAATATTTAATACAGCATTGACCATAGTAAGAGAATTACCAATAACTTTAGAATTAAATTGAATAACATCATAATCTCCTTGTTGGGATTTTGCTAAAACATATCTTGATAAACTTGGCAAAACAGTTACTCTATCTTCAGAAAAATCATAAAAGAGAAATCCTTTATTTGCTAAATCAATTAAATAAGTTTGAACTTGAACAAAAGGATATTTTATATATCTAGCAAAATCTTCAACAAAAAATTTTGATTCTTGTTTATCTCTCATGTAATTATCAATTAGTATAAGTGGATGTACAGCATCTATTCCTTGAAGCTCATCAAATCTATTTTCTAAATACATATCAACAGACTCAAAATTAACTTCAGAAACAGAAGTTCCAGGAAGTGAACCAAATGTTATTATATTTTCATCAATTTCCCATTCAAGTAATTCAAACTTCATATTTAGTTGGTGATAAGTGTTTAACATAGGGGAAGAAAATTTTCCAGCTTTTGACAACTTTAACTTTCTCTTATTATTATCATAATTAAATTTCAAATTAGAATGGTAGAGTGAATCATTATCAAAATAAATTTTTATTCCTACTTGCTTTGATGAAATAATATCTCCTCCTAAATTAAACTTATTAGCATTTGCTACAAATATTTTCTTGCCATTATTATTAAAAATTAATCTTGCATCAGCATATTTTCCTCCATCAGCAATAAAATTTACTCCTTGTAGTTTATACCCTCCTTTGTAATCAACCTGAGGATATACATCCTTAATTACAATATCCTTTGAATACGACACAAACTTTGGATAACTTTCTGCTTGTTTACCTCTAGTTATTTTATCAACAAATGAGCCCTTTAATGAAAGTGAAAACATAAGCTTATTTGTAAACAATACTGAATCTGCTTGAATGGCTGCTGTTCTTACATCTAAAGAATATCCATCTAAAATTACATAAATTGAATCTGAATTTAAGCCCAGCTGAGACCAATCCATCTTCCCTCCTTTACCGTTTATTTTATAAGAATAAGGGAAATATGATCCACTTGTTGAATATGTTACAATCTTACCTCCATCAGAACTACAAGTTAAATCTACATCAGAAAAACTTATAAAAGGCTCATTATTTTTTATTGAAAAATCATAGCTTTTAGAAGAAATAACCCAACTTGTAGTTTTAGTTTCTCTTAATATATTTTCATTAACTAGATCTATAGAAAAATAAAAGTAAACTAATAATTTCTTACTTGAATGTTCATCAACAAGTGTTGAAACAACATCAAGCCAATCAGAAACTTTGTCATTTGATATTGAATTATTGTGTAGTGCAGTAAGGCATAAAACAAAATTATTAAAATGTGTAGACGCCTTATATCTCTTTTTTAACATTCTATTTGAAATAGATATTATTTTATTTTTTTGAGAATCGGTATAATTCTCTTTTGATGAAATTTTTTTAAAGTTTTTAAAGTTAGATTTTAAATCATTATTATCAGAAGAAAACATAAATTCTGAAAGTTCATTTAAATAAACACTATAATCTTCAGAAAATGCTTTAATCTTATTCTGAGCATTAGATAATGAAACACTAATAAAAAATAATATTGTTATTAGAACTACTTTTTTAAATGCATTAAATACCATTTTCCTTTATTCTTTTTATTTATTATGACTATTCCTAATTTCAAAGCAGCGTTAGATATCTTCTCTATATCTTCCTTTAAAAAACCTGAAATTAATATCTCCCCATCATTACTTAATAATTTATAATATTCTGAGAGATCTTGTAAAATTATGTTTCTATTAATATTTGCAAGTATTATATCAAAAGAAAAATTATTAATTGAATTAATATCTCCTTTAATAAATTCAATGTCATGAATTTTATTTAAAACTGAATTTTCTAAAGAGTTTTTATATGCCCATTCATCTATATCTATACCAAGTACATTATTGGCCCCCATTTTATGCGATAAGATAGAAAGAATCCCAGTACCACAACCCATATCTAAAACAGATTTTTTTGAGAAATTTAAATCATACATTTTGTTAATCATGAGAAAAGTTGTTTCATGATGACCAGTTCCAAATGACATTTTTGGCGTAATTATAATTTCATGATCATATGTGCCATTATGATCATGAAAATTTGAGCGAATAAAGCACTTTGAATTAATTTCAATTGGTTGGAAATTTTTTTCCCATTCCAAATTCCAATTTTTTTCAGGCATTTTTCTTAATGAATATTCCAATTTTGTTTGATTTGAAACATCATCCAAAATCTTTGACAATTTTTGTTTGTCTAAAAGATTTGTTTGTATATAACATTTTAATCCATTATCATGTTCTTGGAAAGTATCAAATTTTAAGATATCTAGTTTTGCTATAATTATTTCAGAGAATGGAACAGTTTTTTCAAGTGTAATGTCTACCTCTGTATATTGCATTATAGAGATTTAATTATTGATACAAAATCTGTTGAATTTAATGAAGCTCCTCCAATCAACCCCCCATCTATATCATGTTGAGAAAATATTTCTAATGAATTAGAAGGTTTACAACTTCCCCCATATAATATACTTGTTTCGTTACTTATTTTATCTCCATATTTATCCTTAATCAAGGATCGAATATAAAAGTGTATCTCTTGAGCTTGATCTGAACTCGCTGTTTTACCCGTTCCAATTGCCCAAATGGGTTCATATGCAATTACTATATTTCTAAAGTTTTCTTTAGATAATAAAAAAATTGTTGAATTTAACTGATCCTTAATTACATCAAAATATTCATTATTTTCTCTTTGCTCTAAATCCTCTCCACAACAAAAAATGATCTTTAAATTATTTGATATAGCTTGAGTTAATTTATCATTTAATACTTCATTGGATTCGTTAAAATATTGTCTTCTTTCTGAGTGACCTATAATAACATAATCAACGCCAATAGTACTTAACATTTTAGCTGAAACTTCTCCTGTATATGCTCCATTGTCATAACTACTACAATTCTGAGCAGCAATTAAAACATTATCTCTTCTTAAACAGTCTTTTACAGAATCTTCTAAATAAATAAAGGGAGGAGATATAATGATATTTATATCATTATTATCGGTCTTATCCAAAATTTCTAAAACTAAATTTTTAGAACTGATCTTATCTAAATTCATTTTCCAATTACCAGCAACAATTTTTTTTCTCATAATTTTATTCTATTCTAACTCGTGGATCTATCCACGCATATAATAAGTCAACTAATATATTAATAATAACAAAAATTAATGATATAAATATTACAGAACCCATGACAACTGGCAAATCCATATTATTTAAAGCATCAACAATTTCTTTTCCAAGACCATTCCAAGCAAAAATATATTCAACAAATACAGCTCCTGCTAGTAATGATGCAAACCATCCAGAAACTGCAGTTATTACAGGGTTTAATGAATTCCACAATGCATGCTTAAAAACAACAACAAACCTATTTAGACCTTTTGCCTTTGCAGTTCTAATATAGTCCATTGAAAGAACCTCTAATAAGGAATTTCTACTTAATTGAATGATAACAGCTAAAGGTCTTATACCTAAAGTAATTGCAGGTAATATTATATTTTTAAACTGTATGGTTCTTCCAATTCCATAATCATCAATTTCATAAAGACTACCAGTCATATTTAAACCAGTATATGTATTTAATAAATATCCAAAAACCCAAGCAATTATTATTGCACTAAAAAATGATGGTAGAGCCATTCCCAAAACCGAAAAATAAAGAATTATCTTATCCAATATAGAATCTTTATTTAGTGCTGAAAAAACTCCTAAAATAAGTCCAAAAATTAATCCAAAAAGTATAGCTAATAATGCTAGAACAAATGTATTTGGAAAAGTGGTTTTAATAATTTTTGAAACTTTTAAATTTGATTTAATAAAGGAAGTTCTTAAGTAAGGTTTTTTAAAAACTATTGAAAAATTGTTAAATTCAAAAAGTATTGTTGAATCATATTTTTTTTGATCTAAATATGTAAAATCATTTTGACTTTTACTATGAATCGATAAAAAAGATAAATCATTTAAATAATAAAAATATTGAGTAAAAATTGGTTTATCAAAACCATATTTTTTTTTAATAATTGCTAATTGTTCAGAATCTTCCCTTTTGTCCAACATCATTCTGGCTGGATCACCAGGAAGCACATTAAATAAAAAGAAAACTATTGTAAGTACACCAAAAATGACTAAAAAAGAGTAGCTTATTTTCTTTAATAAAAAATTAACCAATTAATTGTAATTAAATAAATCTTTGAATTTAACCGGATCAAATTCATTTGATCCAGTTCCATCATAAAATCTCATCTGATTTCCATTGTTATAATAAATTACTACTGGATTTTCATATTCGAATCCTAATACTTCTAAATAACTATTTATCTCTTCATCTTCATTATAAAATGGCATAACCTGATATGAAAAATCAGTTCCAGAATAATCTAAAAATTCAGGAATTTTATCTTCCTCAGTATCAGAAAAAACAATATGAACTTTAGGAAATGTTTGATTCTCTAAACCAAGTTCAGTTAATGATTTTGCAGCATCCATACAGTGATCACAACCAGCATCAAAAAAACATAATATTTTTTGTCCATTATTTATATCAAATTCTGAATCAACATAAGTTGAAAATGAAGAAACCTGACGGTTATTTGAATTCGTTGCAATTGGAAGAAGGGAAAACATTAAAACAGAGATAATTAAATATCCATTTAGTAATAATAAAAAACTACTTTCCTTTTTATCAGATACATTTCTATATATAAACATCAAAATTAAAATTGTAAAAATGTTTTTAATAAATGCTTCAATAGGAGTCATTGGAATTAATTGACCAAAACAACCACAATTTTCATCTATTCCACCAAAAATATCTATTGATAAATCAATACTGAAAACTGTTAAAAGTAAAATTGTAGATGGAATAATTAATTTCTTTATATAATGTCCTTGTAAAATTGCAATAGCAATAAAAAACTCAAAACCGATAATCAATCTTGATAAAAATGGAGCAAAATCACTACTAAAGCCCATAGGAATAAGCTGTCCTTCTTCAAAGACTTTTGTTATTCCATATAGTGGTGTAGGGTATAATTTTGCAACAGCAGAAAGTAGAAATAAAGCTGAAATTAAAACACGAGCTATTAAAGTAATATTTTTCATAATTATTTATTTAGTTTAATTAACGCAAAAACAGCATAATTTAGCATATCTAAATAATTTGCATCAATACCTTCAGAAATAATAGTACTGCCATTATTGTCTTCAATTTGTTTTACTCTAAGTAATTTTTGAAGAATAAGATCTGTTAAAGAACTAACTCGCATATCTCTCCAAGCCTCACCATAGTCATGATTTTTGTTAACCATTAAATCTTTAGAAGATAAAACGTGTTTATTAAACATATTCATAACCTTTTTAAATTCTAAATCTTCTGGTTGTTCAGAAACCCCTAAATCAATTTGAATTAAACCAATTACAGAATAATTTACAATACCAATGAATTCATTTATAACACCTTCATCAATTTTTTGAGTTCCTTTACTTTCAATACTTCTAATTCTTTGTGCTTTTATAAAAATCTGATCTGTTAAAGAACTTATTCTCAATATTCTCCAAGCACTACCATAATCTTTCATCTTTTTAGCAAAAATGTCCTCACATTTTTTTATTATTGAATCATATTCGAGGATTGTTTCGTTCATTGTTGAATCAGTTTTTGTAGACATTAAATATAAATTAAATATTATGTCAAAAGTAAAAAAAGAAATGAGTAATTCTATTGATTTTTCAACACCAATTGTTATGGGAATTTTAAACATAACAACCGATTCATTTTATGATGGAGGAAAATTTATAACAAAAGATAAAATAGAAAAACAAATTAAAAAAATTGAACAAGAAGGAGCAAAAATTATTGATATTGGAGCTTCATCTTCAAGACCCGGCTCTATACCTGTTTCAGAAAAAACTGAATTAGATAGATTAATACCAACAATTGAAATAATTAAAAAAATCACTCCAAATCTTAAAATCTCAATCGACACCTTTAGATCAAAAGTTGCCAGAGAATGCATTAAAAATGGAGCAGATATAATAAACGACATTTCAGCCGGAGAATTAGATAAGAATATGTTTGAAACAATTGCAGAACTTAATGTGCCATACATAATGATGCATATGAAAGGAGATAGTCTTACAATGCAAAACAATCCAGTTTATGAAAATATAATATCTGAAATTATAATGTTTTTCGATGAAAAAATACAAAAACTAAAATCAATTGGATTTAATAAAATTATCATTGACCCAGGATTTGGTTTTGGAAAAACACTAGAACATAATTATGAAATTTTAAAAAATCTATCTGAATTCAAAAAAATAAATTTACCAATTCTAGTAGGAGCATCTAGAAAATCAATGATTTATAATTTATTGAATGTTTCAGCTAATAAAGCACTAAATGGAACATCAGTAGTAAATACTATAAGTTTAATTAAAGGAGCTAAAATCTTAAGAGTTCACGATGTAAATGAAGCAGTAGAATGCATTAAAATAATTAATCAAATAAAATAATGTATTTTTATAAGATGAAAATTCTTTTTCTAAGTACATTAATTGGATTATTATTTAATATTT
This sequence comes from uncultured Bacteroidota bacterium, assembly GCA_902579065.1. Lineage (GTDB taxonomy): Bacteria > Bacteroidota > Bacteroidia > Flavobacteriales > BACL11. Next base: position 19,074 of record CACHFI010000001.1, on the reverse strand, counting down.
CATTTTTCTTTTCAAATGGAAATATTATAGATACTAAATTGAAACACCATAAATTTGATAAAAAAGATTATGAAAAGATATTTTATTTAAAAAACAAAGAATCTATAAACATATATTGTACTAAACATTCAGAATTTGAATGTGTACAAAAATTAAAATATCAGCAACATAATGGAGGTGGAACAAAAAATAAATTCAAAATTACTGAAGTAGAAAAGATTGAGGAGTAAATCTTATCCTCCAAAATCATCAAAACGAACATTTTCATCAGGAATACCCCAATCATCAGCCATTTTGATCACTGCTTGGTTCATCAGTGGAGGACCACAGAAATATAGTTCAATATCTTCAGGAGCTTCATGATTAGATAAAAACTTATCAATTACAACTTGATGAACGAAACCTACAAAACCGTCACCATTTGGATCATCTAAACTCTTTTTCTCTACCCAATTATCTTCTGGTATAGCATCTGAAAGTACTAAGTGAAATTTAAAGTTTGGAAAGTCTTTTTCCAAATCTCTAAAATAATGAATATAGAATAATTCAGCTCGTGATCTTCCTCCGTAAAAGAATGTAACTTTTCTTCCTGTTTTAATTGTTTTAAATAATTCATAAAGATGAGATCGCATAGGAGCCATTCCTGCTCCACCACCTATGTATAGCATCTCAGCTTCACTTTCATTTATAAAAAATTCTCCATAAGGACCTGAAATTGTTACCTTATCCCCTTCTTTTAATCCAAAAATATATGAGGAAGCAATACCAGGATTGACATCAGCCCATGCATTCTTATCTCTATCCCATGGTGGAGCTGCAACTCTTACATTCAGCATGATTTTCTTTCCTTCTGCAGGGTATGAAGCCATAGAATATGCTCTAACAATTTCTTCATCATTTTTCATGACAAGATTTCTCATAGCATAAGTTCCTTCAGCCCAGTCTTTTTCAAACTTTTCAGGCTCACCAGGATGATCTGTAGGATGTGCTGTAACATCCATGTCTGCATACTTTACTTCTCCTTCTGGAATTTTTATCTGTATGTAACCGCCTGCTAAATAATCCATATTCTGAGGTATCTCAACTATAAATTCTTTAATATATGTAGCTACATTATAGTTTGAAACAACTGTTGCTTCCCATTCCTTTACACCAAAAACCTCTTCAGGAATAGTAATATCCATATCTTCTTTAACTTTAACTTGACAGCCAAGCCTCCAATTTTCAGCAATCTTTTTTCGAGAGAAATGAGGTTCTTCAGTTGGTAAAATACCTCCTCCTCCAGAGTTTACTTGACAAGTACATTGAATACATGTTCCACCACCTCCACATGCTGATGGTAAAAAGATACCCTGATCACTTAAAGTTGTAAGTAAAGTACTACCACCATCAACTTCAATTTCTTTTTCACCATTAATCATAATCTTAATCTTTCCAGCAGGGGAAAGTTTTGTTTTAACAAATAAAAGAATTGTAATTAATGTTAAAATTAACAGTAGAAAAACTACTATACTACTAAATATTTTTAATGTACTTAAAAAAATCATTTTTTTATAATTTGATTCCCATAAAACTCATAAACGCTATTCCCATTAAACCAGTAATAATAAATGTTATACCTAACCCCCTTAAAGGAGCAGGAACATGAGAATATCTAATTTTTTCTCTAATAGCAGCAATACCAACAATTGCTAAAAACCAGCCTATTCCAGATCCAAAACCAAAAACAACTGCTTCAGTCATAGAATTATATGCTCTTTCTTGCATAAATAAAGAACCACCGAGAATAGCACAATTAACTGCTATTAGCGGTAGAAATATTCCTAAAGAACTGTATAAAGCTGGAGAAAATTTCTCTACAATCATTTCTACAAGTTGAACCATAGAAGCAATTACTGCAATGAACATAATAAATGAGAGAAAACTTAGGTCAATGTCTTTAAATTCTTCTCCTAACCAAACCAATGCACCTTTCTCTAAAACATAATTTACTAGAATGTAATTTATCGGAACAGTAATAGAAAGAACAAATATTACTGCAAGCCCCATACCAACAGATGTTTTTACTGTCTTTGAGATAGCTAGATATGAACACATTCCTAAAAAGTAGGCAAAAACCATATTATCTATAAAAATAGATTTGATAAATATATTTGCTAGTTCTTGCATATTATTAGTTTGATTCTATTAGTTTTTTATTTTTTGATCTCTGTACCCATATAATTATTCCAACAGTAACTAAAGCCATAGGAGGAAGAATCATCATTCCGTTATTTTCGTAACCTAATTCGTATACACCCAATTTTTCTAAAACAGGATAACCATAAAGAGTTCCTGCTCCAAATAATTCTCTGAAAAAGGCTACTGCAATTAGTATCCAACCATATCCAAATGAATTACCAAGACCATCTAAAAAAGATTCCCATGGTGAATTAGCTAAAGCAAACGCTTCTAATCTACCCATAATAATACAGTTAGTAATAATTAGTCCAACAAATACAGATAATTCTTTACTTACATCATATACATAAGCTTTTAAAACTTCATCTACAATAATCACCAAAGAAGCAATTACAACTAACTGTACAATTATTCTTATTCTTGATGGAATAAATTTTCGTAATAATGAAACTACAACATTAGCAACTGACATTACAAATAAAACAGAAATTGCCATTACAACAGCTGGCTTTAGCTGAACAGTAATTGCTAAAGCAGAACAAATTCCAAGTACTTGTACAGTCACTGGATTATTATCATCAAGAGGATCTGTTAATAATGACTTATTTTTTTTAGATAGTAATGAAAATTTACTCATATACTTCAGAAATTAAGTTAGTATTTAAAGTAGTATCAGTTTCTGCTTTTCTGTATTTTTCCAAGTATGGAAGATATCTTCCAACTCTTTCTTTTAACATATCTGTTACACCATCAGAGGTTATTGTTCCACCAGAAATTGCATCTACATCATGTAAACTTCCCTTTGGAGCTCCTCCTTTTTTAACAGTTATTGAAACAAATTCGTCATCTGAATTATATATCTTTTTATCTTTAAATGGTTCTTGAAAAAATCCTTGATTAATCTCAGCTCCAAGTCCAGGTGTTTCAGCTTTGTGAGCAAATACTGCTCCAAATACTGTATTTACATCTTCTTTAAGAGCTATATAACCCCAAATTGGACCCCATAACCCTTTTCCTCTGAGTGGAATAATATAACATTTCGAACTATCTTCTAATAAACTAATATAAAGTGGTAATTTTTGATCCTTTATATCTTTTCTTAACTCATCACCAAGATCAATATCAAATGCTGATCCTTCTAAAACATTTCCTTGATTATCTAAGACTAATTCTTCTTTAATATATTGACTGTATGAAGATTCTGAAGATTCTCTGTCAACGTAGACCCCGACTGATTGTAAAATATTTTGTTTCTTTTCAAGCTCAATGTTTCTATCTTGAAGAGGAGTTAATTGAATAGACATTGATGCAAGTAGTGCAGCAACAATAACAACCATTGCACACGCAAAACCAACTGTATATGAATTAGTATTTACATTCATGATGGTAATACTTTAATTCTACTTAGTCTTTTCTTTACATTTCCTTCAATAATGTAATGATCAATTAGTGGAGCAAATACATTCATAAATAAGATAGCAAGCATCATCCCTTCAGGATATGCAGGATTAAAGACTCTAATCACTATAGCAAAAAACCCTACCAATAGGCCATAAATAATTTTACCTTTATTTGTTTGTGTTGCAGTTACTGGATCAGTGGCCATAAAAACAGCACCAAAAGCAAATCCACCTATTATTAGATGAATATGTGCAGGTGTTGACATTAGAGCATTTGCACCCCATAGGTTAAATAACAAAGCAGTTAAATAACCACCTATAAATGTAAATAATATAATCCTCCAACTACCAATTCCGCTAAGTATCAAAATAGCAGCTCCAATTAAAATAGCTAAGAAAGATGTTTCACCAACAGAACCTGGAATAAAACCAAAGAAAGCCTCGGAAGCATTCCAGATTAAACTATTCCAATTTGTGGTATTTGCAGCCAAAGCACCAAGAATTGTTTCTCCAGAATATCCATCTACTGAAGCACCATGTACCCAAACTTTGTCTCCTGACATGTAGGATGGGTGAGCAAAAAATAGAAAAGCTCTTGCTGTAAGAGCTGGATTTAAAATATTCATTCCCGTCCCTCCAAAAACTTCTTTACCAATAACAACTGCAAAAACAACAGAAACTGCTAACATCCATAATGGTACATCAACAGGCATTATAAGAGGAATGAGCATTCCTGAAACTAGATATCCCTCATTAACTTGGTGGCCTCTTGAAATTGCAAAAGCAAACTCTACAGATAACCCAACAGCATAAGATACTATTAATAGTGGCATAAATTTCCAAAATCCAAATGTTAGATTTTCAAAAAAAGTTGCTTCAACATTTAATGCTTTGTAATATTGATCACCAATATTCCACATACCAAACAATATACATGGTAACATTGAAAGAACAACAAGAGCCATAGTTCGTTTTAGATCGATTGCATCCTTAATATGTGTTCCTTTGTGTGTAGTATGATCTGGAACAAATAAAAAAGTTTCAAAAGCATCGTATGCTGGATATAACTTTTCTAGCTTTCCACCTTTGGAAAAATGGGGTTTAACAGACGATAAAATATTTTTAAATAACTTCATTAACTATAAATTTTCCTTTCTTAATAAATCTAGACCGTGTCTAATAATAGATTGAACTTCAATCTTCGAAGTACATACAAATTCACATAATGCTAAATCTTCAGGACCAACTTCATATAAACCTAACTTTTCCATCAAATCAATATCTTCAATCATAATTGCCTTAATTAACTGTTGTGGATAAATATCCATTGGCAAGACTTTTTCATATTGACCTGTTACAACATATGCTCTTTCTTCTCCTCTCATATTTGTATCAATATCATACTTTCTCTTTGGAAATAACCATGAAAAATAAGATTTAGACATTGAAAACTTATTAAATCCTGGTAATGCCCAACCTAAAAATTCTTGTTCGTTACCTTCCTTAATTACGGTTAGTTGAGTATCATAAAAACCTAAATAACCGTTCTTGTCAATTTTGGTTCCTGATAAAACATCACCACATATGATTCTATTATTATCATTTTCAACATTATCAGCAATTAAATTTGATACACATGTCCCAGAAATAGTTCTGTAATATCTTGGTTTGGAAACCTCAGAGCCACATAATGAAATAATTCTTGAAACATCATATTTTCCTTCATTAAAAAGTCTTGCGATTACAATAACATCCTGTGGTTCTAAGTACCATACAATATCTCCTTTATTAATAGGATTTATATGGTGAATTTGAACACCTACATTTCCAGCGGGGTGTGGACCACTAAATGAATTAATTTCCACACCTTTTGCTTCAGAAAAAACCTTAGAGGAATTAGTATTTCCATCTAAATTTAAGTGAGTTTTACCATTTGTAAGCTTAGTAATTATATCTAATCCTGACTGAAAAAGATCATCCATTCCATAAAGAGCAAAATCATTATCAATCGCTAATGGTCCTGATTTGAATGCAGAAATAAAAATAGCTTTCGGCATATCTGATGGATTTGCAATAATGTCGTATGGTTTTTGTCTTATAAAAGGCCAAACTCCATTAGAAAGCATGTGATCAATTAGTTGTTCTCTGTTAGCGTTTTTAACATTTAATGGAGAATGGGATTCATTTTTTTTGCTCATTGTCAGACTCAATAATTACCTCTAAAATTCTTCTCTTTTCTCCTCTTACAATATCTTTTATAGTACCACTTACTGGAGAACAGAACTTAATTCTCTCATTGTATTTATCAAAAAATATAACAGAACCTGCTAAAACTTTGTCACCCACTTTAACGGAAAGTTTTGGAGTAAGACCATGAAAATCAGTTGGCTTAATAGCGTAAATATTGTGGTTTTTTACAGAAGCATAAACTTTATCAGCCTCTCCTAATAAATTGATGTTTAACCCTCTTCTTATTCGTACGCTTTGCGACATTAAAATAAATTAGATTTTTCGTGTGCAAATTTATAAATTTGCATATTAAATAACACGTATATTTCTGTCTTAATTTTAGAGATATTGTTTATTTAGAATGATTCTAAATTATAATGAATAAAAAAGTACTTTTCGTATTAATCGTTACTCTAATTGGCTGTCGATCACAAATGATTCAAGAGACAGAAAAATTAACAAAAAGTTATGAAACTGATTCAACTGTTGAAGCGTATAACAAAATAGAGTATGATTTAAAGACAATTCGTCTTCATAAAATTAATGATGAGTTGAGTCTTCCAATTATTAATCTAAATTCAAATGAAAAATTAGAACTTAGTTTTGATGATTTAAGTAATGATTTATCAACTTTTTATGTTACAATAGATCATTATGATTCAGATGGAAAAAAAAGCAATTTATTGAAATCAGAATTTGTTGATGGTTTTATTAAAGATGAAATTATTGATTATGAATTTTCATTCAACACATTAAAAAACTACATACATTACAAATATATTTTTCCAAGTGAAAATTTAAAACCTCTAATTTCTGGAAATTACAAATTAAAAATATTTGATCTTAATGGTGATACTATTATAACAAAAAAGTTCATGATAATTGAAAACATGATAAATATAAATATGAATATCAAAAAAGCTACATTATCTGCTGATCGAAAAACAAAGCACGAAATAGATTTTTCAATTAACCATCCAAATTTTAATATCACTGATCCTTTTTCTCAAATAAAGATAGTAATTAAACAAAATAATAAAGACGATAATGCAATAAGAGACTTATTGCCTATGTATATAAGAAACAATACATTAATCTATGATTATAATGAAGAAAATACTTTTTATGGTAATAATGAATTTAGACATTTTGACATAAAGAGTCTTAGATATTTTTCAGATAGAGTTAACAACATAACTAAAGATTCAATTAATTATGAGGTTATTCTCTATCCTGATTTTAAAAGAACATTTAATAATTACTCTATTGAGCCTGATTTAAATGGAAATTTTTATATAAAATCTCAAGAAGCAAGAAACTCTGATATTGAATCAGAATATGTAAATGTAAATTTTGAATTAAATAGTGATTTTATAACTAATGGAGATGTATATATAATAGGTGAGTTAAATAATTGGAAAATCAATGAAAACTATAAACTTGAATATAATTTTCAAAAAAACAAATATGAAGCTAAAGTTGAGTTAAAGCAGGGATATTACAATTACCATTATGCTATTAATGACACTTCACTTAATTATCTTGATGTATTATCAATTGAAGGAACCCATTACCAAACAAGAAACAAATATCAAATATATGTTTACTACAAAAGTTTAAATGAAAGATTTGAAAGATTAATTGGCTTTACAGAGGAACTTTCTAAAGAACTTTTTTAATTATCTTTATCAAAAAATTAAATAATAAAAATAGAATATGTCAAAAGGAGTTTTCAATGTACCAATAGCTACAAATGAGCCTGTAAAATCATACGTTAAAGGAAGTTTAGAAAGAAATAGTCTATTATCATCCTATAAGGAAATGTATAACTCAAATATAGAGATCCCTCTATATATTGGTGGTGAAGAAATTTACACTAAAAATAAAAAAAACATCTACCCACCTCATGATCATAATCATATAATAGGTACTTACAATGTAGCAGACAAAAATAATATTGAAACAGCTATAGATTGTGCTTTAAAAGCCAAAGAGAATTGGAGTAATTTAGATTGGAATCATAGAGTAGCTATTTTTTTAAAAGCCGCTGAATTACTAGCTGGTCCATACAGAGATAAATTAAATGCCGCTACAATGATTGCGCAATCAAAAAATGTATATCAAGCAGAAATTGATGCAGCATGTGAATTAATTGACTTTTTTAAATTTAATACTGAATATGTAACAAAATTATATTCTGAACAACCTGAATCTTCTCCTGGAGTTTGGAACAGATTAGAACATCGTCCATTAGAAGGATTTGTATTTGCTATAACTCCTTTTAATTTTACTTCAATATGTGCAAACTTATGCGCTGCACCTGCTTTAATGGGAAATGTAGTTGTATGGAAACCTGCTTCAACTCAAGTTTATTCTGCAAAGGTTATTATGGATCTTTTTAAAGAAGCTGGATTACCTGATGGAGTAATTAATATGGTTCCTTCATCTGGATCTGAAATTGGAGAAGTTATTTTTAATCATAAAGATTTTTCTGGTCTACATTTTACGGGATCGACGCACGTTTTTAGAAATCTATGGAAAACTATTGGTAATAATATTTCTAAATACAAAAGCTACCCTAGAATAGTTGGTGAAACCGGTGGAAAAGATTTTATTATTGCACATAAATCAGCAAATCCTTTACAAGTTGCAACCGGTATCTCCAGAGGAGCATTTGAATATCAAGGACAAAAATGTTCAGCAGCTTCGAGAGCTTACATACCATCAAATATTTGGAAAACAGTAAAGAAACAAATTTTGGATGATGTAAGTTCATTTAAAATGGGAAGCCCTGAAGATCCAACAAATTTTATAAATGCTGTTATTAGTGAAAGTGCTTTTGATAGTATTTCTGAATATATTGATTTTGCTAAAAAAGATAACAATGCTGAAATCATAGCTGGTGGTAATTATGATAAAACTAAAGGATATTTCATTGAACCAACAATTATTGTAACTAAAGACCCTAAATTTAAAACAATGTGTGAAGAAATTTTTGGTCCTGTGATTACAATTTATGTTTATGATGAAAATAATTGGTTAGAAACTTTAAAACTTGTTGATCAGACAAGTGATTATGCGCTAACAGGTGCTGTTTTCTCAACTGATAGATATGCTATTGATCAAGCAACAAAAAAACTTGAAAATTCTGCAGGTAATTTCTATATAAATGACAAGCCAACTGGAGCTGTTGTCGGACAACAACCTTTCGGTGGTTCAAGAGGATCTGGAACAAATGATAAAGCTGGATCTGTTCTAAATTTACTTAGGTGGGTTTCTCCAAGAACAATTAAAGAAACTTTTAATCCACCTATTGACTATAGATATCCTTTCTTAGAAGAATAAAGAAATTTATGCCTGAGCAGCAGGACCACCAAAATTAATTGGAACTCCCTTTCCTGGATCTAAGTCTTGAATTTCACCATGCTGATCTTCATACTTTGAAACATTATCATTCAAAGCTTTCATTAATCTTTTTGCATGTTGAGGTGTTAATATTATTCTAGATTTAACTTTTGCTTTTGGAACTCCGGGCATCATTTGAATAAAGTCTAAAACAAACTCAGAAGGAGAATGATTAATTATTGCTAAATTACTGTAACTTCCTTGAGCAACTTCTTCAGAAAGCTCAATATTTAAACCATCCTTTTTCTTATTATCATCCATATATTATTTTTCTTCTGTTAGATTTTCAAGCACTTCAATTTCATCAGAAATTTCATCAGATTCATTTAATTGATCCATCTCAACTTGTGATCCAACAACAACATCTTCACCATTGACTAAACCAGTTCCAGCTGGGATCTTTTTACCAATGATAACGTTTTCCTTGAGTCCAATTAATGGATCTCTCTTAGCATTAATTGCTGCTTCGTTTAATACTTTAGTTGTTTGTTGGAAAGAAGCTGCAGATATCCAGCTATCTACCTGTAATGATGCTCTTGTTATTCCTTGAAGAACAGGACTTGAAACAGCAGGAACAGCATCTCTAGATTCAATAATCACACCATCTTTTCTTTTAATTCTAGAATTTTCTTCTCTTAGTTCTCTAACACTTACAATCTGACCAGCCTTAAATTCTGTAGAATCTCCTGGATTTGTAATAAACTGTTTTCCAAAGATATTGTCGTTTTGTTCATTGAATTCAGTTTTACCAACAAGTTGTTTTTCTAAGAAATAAGTATCACCTGAATCAATAATTTCAACTTTTCTCATCATTTGTCTTACCAAGACTTCAAAATGTTTATCATTGATTTTTACCCCCTGTAATCTATACACATCTTGTATCTCATTAACAATATATTCTTGAACAGTAGTAACACCTTTTATTGCTAATATGTCAGAAGGTGTAATAACTCCATCACATAAAGGAGATCCTGATTTAACAAAATCATTTTCTTGTACTAAAATATGTTTAGATAATTTTATCAGATATTTTTTTACTTCTCCACTTTTTGATGTTATTATAACTTCTCTATTTCCTCTTTTAATTTTACCCAATGAAACTATCCCATCTATTTCTGTTACAACAGCAGGGTTAGATGGATTTCTAGCTTCAAACATCTCTGTAACTCTAGGTAATCCTCCAGTAATATCACCAGAAGAACCTGCTGATCTAGGAATCTTTGCTATAATTGTACCTGCATCAATCTTATCTTTATCATTAACAGAAATGTGCGCTCCAACAGGAACATTAAACACTTTCTCATCTTTTTTAGATAAAATTGTAATGGAAGGATTCAATTTTTTATTTCTGCTATCAATGATAACATTCTCCTTATGTCCGGTTTGTTCATCAGATTCAACTCTACTTGTTAATCCTTCTTCAATGTCATTGAATTGAACTTTACCTGAAATATCAGAAACAATTACAGCATTATATGGATCCCACTCACAAATAACATCTCCCTTTTTAACAGAACCAGATTTTTTTAGAATAACTGATCCATAAGGAATAATATTAGTAGAAAGAATGAATCCATTTTTATCATCAATTACTTTTGCTTCAGCAGTTCTACTTACAACAATTTCTACCTTATCACCTTCTGAATTTTTATTGGTAACAGTTTTTAAATCTTCAATCTCAAGTTTACCCTCTTTTTTAACAACAATATTTGAATCAACTTCAGATCTAGATGCTGTTCCTCCAACATGGAAAGTACGTAGTGTTAATTGTGTTCCTGGCTCTCCAACAGACTGAGCTGCAATAACACCAACAGCTTCTCCAACTTGGGCCATCCTGTCGGTTGCTAATGATTTACCATAACATTTACTACAAACACCTCTTTTTGTTGCACAAGTTAAAGCAGATCTAATTTCAACGCTTTCTATACCTTGCTTTTCAATTTCTTTTGCAATTTGATATGTTATTAGCTCACCTGAAGCAACAAGAACATCATCAGAATTAAGTTTATATACATCATGTAAAGAAACTCTTCCAATAATTCTATCACTTAGACTTTCAATTATATCATCATTATTTTTAAGTGCAGTAACTGTAATACCTCTTAGTGTACCACAATCATCTTCTGTTATAATAACATCTTGAGCAACATCAACTAATCTTCTTGTTAAATAACCAGCATCAGCCGTTTTGAGGGCTGTATCTGCTAATCCTTTTCTTGCACCGTGAGTTGATATAAAATATTCTAAAATTGATAAACCTTCTCTAAAGTTAGTAGTAATTGGATTTTCAATAATTGATTCACCATGATCTCCAGACTTTTTTGGTTTAGCCATTAATCCTCTCATACCTGATAACTGACGAATTTGTTCTTTTGAACCTCTAGCTCCAGAATCTAACATCATATACACAGAATTAAACCCTTGTTTATCAGAACTAATATTTCTCATAACAATGTCCGTTAACCTAGCATTTGTAGTTGTCCAAACATCTATAACTTGGTTATATCTTTCATTATTTGTAATGAATCCCATTTGATAATTTGATCTAATTTCATCTACTTTCTTATTAGCTGATTCAATTAGATTTTCTTTTTCTTCTGGAACTAAAACATCTCCCAAATTGAAGGATAACCCACCTTTAAAGGCCATTTCAAAACCAATGTTCTTTATTGCATCTAAGAAATGAACAGTTTTAGCAACTCCACACTTATTTAACACTTCTCCAATTATATTTCTTAAAGCCTTCTTTGTTAATAATTCATCAACAAATTCAATTTCTCCTGGAACATATTCGTTGAATAATATTCTTCCAACTGTTGTTTCAATTATTTTATATTCATTGTCTTTTTTAGCTCTTACTTTTACAATTGCATGTAAATCACATTTGCCTTCATTATATGCTATTTTAACTTCTTCTAAAGAATAAAATGTTTTACCCTCTCCTTTTACCAATTCTACTTCTGTTGACTTTTTATGTTTAGTCATGTAGTAGAGACCTAAAACCATATCTTGTGAAGGAACTGTTATTGGAGCGCCATTTGCAGGATTCAAAATATTGTGTGATGCAAGCATCAGTACCTGAGCTTCAAGAATCGCTGCTGATCCTAGTGGTAAGTGAACTGCCATTTGATCACCATCAAAATCTGCATTAAATGCGGCACATGCAAGTGGATGTAATTGAATAGCTTTTCCTTCAATCATTTTTGGTTGAAAAGCCTGAATTCCTAATCTGTGTAGAGTTGGAGCCCTATTTAATAATACAGGATGGCCTTTCATTACATTTTCAAGAATATCCCAAACAACAGGCTCTCTACTATCAATGATTTTTTTAGCTGATTTAACTGTTTTAACGATACCTCTTTCAAGAAGTTTCCTAATAATAAATGGCTTATATAATTCTGCACACATATCTTTAGGAAGACCACATTCATGTAAATTTAGACTTGGTCCAACAACAATAACTGACCTGGCTGAATAATCAACTCTTTTTCCTAAAAGATTTTGACGAAACCTACCTTGTTTTCCTTTTAAAGAATCAGATAATGATTTTAATGCACGTTTTCCATCAGTTTTTACTGCTGAAGCTTTTCTTGAATTATCAAATAAAGCATCTACTGACTCTTGTAACATTCTTTTCTCGTTTCTTAAAATAATATCAGGAGCATTAATTTCCATTAATCTCTTAAGCCTGTTATTTCTTATAATTACTCTTCTGTATAAATCATTTAAGTCAGATGTTGCAAACCTTCCACCATCAAGCGGTACAAGAGGTCTTAGCTCCGGGGGAATTACAGGAATAACCTTTACAATCATCCATTCAGGATTATTTTCAGAATGTGTTTGAGCTTCACGCATTGCCTCAACTACTTGTAGTCTTTTTAATGACTCTGCCTTTCTTTGTTGAGAGGTTTCATTTGCAGCAGTATGCCTTAAATTATAAGACAACTCATCTAAATTAAGATTAGCTAAAAGATCGTGAAGTGCTTCTGCACCCATTTTAGCAATAAATTTATTTGGATCTGAATCAGCTAAAAACTGATTTTCAGGAGATATTCTATCTAAAACATTTAAATACTCCTCTTCTGTTAGAAAATCTAAATATTTAATCTCTTCACCCTCATCATTTAAAATTGTTTCTCCCCCAACATTAATAACCACATATCTTTCATAATAAATTATCATGTCTAGTTTCTTTGAAGGCAAACCAAGAAGATAACCAATTTTATTAGGTAAAGTTTTAAAATACCAAATATGAGCAACAGGAACAACTAAGCTAATGTGCCCAACACGCTCTCTTCTTACTTTTTTCTCAGTAACTTCAACACCACATCTATCACATATAATACCTCTGTATCTAATTCTTTTGTATTTTCCACAATGACATTCAAAGTCTTTGGTTGGACCAAAAACTCTTTCACAAAATAAACCTCCACTTTCAGGTTTATATGTTCTGTAATTTATTGTTTCAGGTTTTACAACCTCACCAGATGATTTTTCAAGCATATCTTCAGGTGAAGAAAGACTAATTTTTATTCTATTGATGTCTTTTGTCTGTTTATTATTTCTAGAGTTTCTCATATTTTTATTCAAATGAAATTTTTAAACCTAATCCGTTTAGTTCGTGTAATAGTACATTAAATGATTCTGGTATACCTGCAGATGGCAATTCTTTTCCTTTAACAATACTTTCGAATGCTTGAGCTCTTCCGATAACATCATCAGATTTTAAAGTAAGCATTTCTTGTAAGATATTTGATGCTCCATAACCTTCAAGAGCCCATACCTCCATTTCTCCTAATCTTTGTCCTCCAAACTGAGCCTTACCACCTAACGGTTGTTGAGTAATCAAAGAATAAGGACCAATTGATCTTGCATGCATTTTATCATCAATTAAATGGCCTAATTTTAGCATATAAATTATTCCAACTGTTGCAGCTTGTTCAAATTTTTCTCCTGTTCCTCCATCATATAGGAAAGTTTGACCTAACCTTGGTAAACCTGCTTCATCAGTCTCACTGTTTATTTGATCAATATTTGCCCCATCAAAAACTGGTGTAAAGTATTTTTTACCAAGCTCTTTACCAGCCCATCCTAAAATGGTTTCATAAATCTGTCCTAAGTTCATCCTTGACGGTACTCCTAGTGGATTTAGAATAATATCAACAGGGGTTCCATCAGCTAAGAAAGGCATATCTTCGTCTCTAACTACTCTAGAAACAATACCTTTATTTCCATGTCTACCTGCTAACTTATCTCCGACTTTAACTTTTCTCTTTTGAGCAATTTGTACTTTTGCTAATTGTAAAACTCCAGTTGGAAGTTCGTCACCAACTGTAATTGCAAATCTTTTTCTTCGATAATCACCAAATATTTCATTATACTTTCTTAGGTAATTTGAAATAATTCTATTTACTAAGAGATTATTTTGTTCACTTGCTGTCCATTGGTTTGGATCAACCATTGTAAAGTCAATACCTAAAATTATTTTCTTAGTGAACTTTGTACTTTTCTTGATGATTTCCTCACCTAAAATATTTTTAACTCCTTTTGAAGCTTTACCTCCAATTACATTATAAAGTTTGGTTGCTAAAATATTTTTAAGAGCATCTGCATCTTTACTAAATTGTAAATCTATCTCTTCCAAATCAATTTTATCTTGGCTTTTAGCTCTTCTATCTTTTATAGTTTTATTAAAAAGTGATTTTCCAATAACAACTCCTTGATCAGCAGGCTTTGTTTTTAATGATGCATCCTTAACATCACCTGCCTTTTCACCAAAAATTGCTCTTAAAAGCTTTTCTTCAGGAGTAGGATCAGATTCTCCTTTAGGAGTAATTTTTCCAATTAAAATATCCCCAGTTTTTGTATAGGTACCAATTCTGATCATTCCATTTTCATCCAAATCTTTAGTTGCATTCTCACTTATGTTTGGAATATCTGCAGTTAATTCTTCAGCACCTCTTTTTGTTTCTCTAACATTTACAACAAATTCAGAAATATGAAGTGAAGTAAATAAATCTTCTCGAACTACTCTTTCAGATAAAATAATAGCATCCTCAAAGTTGTATCCTTTCCAAGGCATGAACGCAACCATTAAATTTCTACCAATAGCTAACTCTCCATTTTGTGTAGCATAGCCTTCACATAAAACTTGACCCTTTTTAACCTTATCACCAACTCTTACTATTGGTTGATTATTAATACAAGTTCTTTGATTAGTTTTTTGAAATTTAGTTAAAAAATAATCTTTAGTATCTTCATCAAAACTGACGAGCTTCTCATCAGATGATTGGCTATACTTTATAGTTATCTTATCTGAATCTACATATGTTACTTCACCATCTCCTTCTGCATTAATCATTGTTCTTGAATCTTTTGCAACATGTGGCTCAAGTCCTGTACCAACGATAGGAGCATCTGTTCTCATAAGAGGAACAGCTTGTCTCATCATGTTTGAACCCATAAGTGCTCTATTTGCATCATCATGCTCAAGAAAGGGAATAAGTGAAGCAGCAATAGAAGCAATTTGATTAGGAGCAACATCCATCATTGTTACTTTTTCAGGATCAGCAACTAAATAATCATGTTCTTGTCTAGATTTAATTCTATGATTCTCAAATGAACCATCTTTACTAACAGGTGCATTTGCTTGAGCAATAACGTGCCCCTCTTCTTGTTCAGCAGTTAAATATGTTGCTTTATTTTTAAAGTCAACTTTTCCATTATCTGCTAGACGATATGGTGTTTCTATAAAACCTAAGTCATTTACCTTTGCAAAAACACAAAGAGATGAGATAAGACCAATATTTGGTCCTTCAGGTGTTTCAATTGGACATAATCTACCGTAATGAGTGTAATGAACATCTCTAACCTCGAAACCAGCTCTTTCTCTTGTAAGACCTCCCGGACCTAAAGCAGATACTCTTCTTTTATGAGTAACCTCCGCAAGTGGATTTGTTTGATCCATAAATTGAGATAATTGACTTGTTCCAAAAAATGAATTTATTACTGCTGATAGTGTTTTAGCATTAATAAGATCTATTGGAGTAAAAACTTCATTGTCCCTAACATTCATTCTTTCTCTGATCGTTCTAGCCATTCTGCTAAGTCCAACAGCAAATTGATTTGAAAGTTGTTCTCCAACTGTTCTCACCCTTCTATTACTTAAATGATCAATATCATCAACATCTACTTTAGAATTAACTAAATTGATTAAATTACTAATAATAGAAACAATATCTTCATTTGTGAGTACATGTTTTTCTAAATCTACATTTAAGTTTAATCTTCGATTTATTCTAAATCTACCCACATGACCCAAGCTATATCTTTGATCAGAGAAAAATAATTTATCAATTATTCCTCTAGCTGTGTCATCATCTGGAGCTTCTGCACTTCTTAAAGTTCTATAAATATGCCTTACAGCTTCCACTTCTGAATTTGATGGATCTTTTTGTAAAGTGTTGTGTATGAGAGAATGATCACCAGCTTTTTCTCCTTCTTTGTGAAGAAGAATTGTTTCAGTTCCAGAATTTACAATTTCTTCAATATGCTTTATTTCTAAAATAGTATCTCTTTCAAGAATAACCTCATTTCTTTCTATAGGAACTAGTTCGCCAGTATCTTCATCAACAAAATCATCTACCCAAGATTTGAGTACTCTAGCTGCTAAACTTCTACCAACTACTCTTTTTAGTCCACTTTTAGTAACCTTAACTTCATCTGCCAAATTGAATATTTCTAATATATCTCTATCACTTTCATATCCAATAGCTCTTAATAATGTTGTTACAGGTAATTTTTTCTTTCTATCAATATATGCATACATTACATTATTAATGTCTGTGGTAAATTCAATCCATGAACCTTTGAACGGAATAACTCTTGCAGAATATAATTTGGTTCCATTTGAATGAAAACTTTGACCAAAAAATACACCAGGAGATCTGTGTAACTGAGAAACAACAACTCTTTCAGCACCATTTATAACAAATGTACCCTTTGGAGTCATAAATGGAATGTTTCCAAAATAAACATCTTGTATTATTGTCTCAAAATCTTCATGATCTGGATCGGTACAATATAATTTTAGTTTAACTTTCAACGGAACTTTAAAAGTTAATCCTCTATCAATACATTCTTCTATTGAATATCTTGGAGGATCTACTAAATAATCAATAAATTCTAAAACAAAATTATTTCTTGAATCTGTTATTGGAAATAATTCTGTAAAAGTTTTATAAAGTCCTTCATTTCTTCTTTCTTCTAGAGTTGTTCCAGTTTGAAAAAAAGATTGAAAACTTTTTAATTGAATATCTAAAAAATCTGGATATTCTACCTTGTTATCTATTGATGCGAAGTTTATTCTTGGTGAAATTTTATTTACAGTCAAAGCAAAAAGTTTTTAGTTAAAAATAATTTTAAACAAAAGCAAAAAATGGTCTAAATCTCATCAACTAAAATTGACGAGATTTAAACCTTAAATTAAAATGTGAACTTATGCAAGTTCAACAACAGCTCCAGCCTCTTCAAGAGATTTTTTTATCCCTTCAGCCTCATCTTTTGCAACACCTTCCTTAACAGCTTTTGGTGCACTGTCAACGATATCTTTTGCATCTTTTAGGCCTAAACCTGTTAATTCCTTAACAGCTTTAACAACTTTTAATTTTGAAGCTCCTGCTTCCTTTAAAATTACATCGAATTCGGATTTTTCCTCTCCAGCATCACCACCACCACCAGCTGCTGCTGGTCCTGCTGCTACAGCTACTGCCGCTGCTGCTGGTTCTATTCCGTATTCTTCTTTTAAAATATTAGCTAATTCAGTTACATCCTTAACTGAAAGGTTAACTAAATCTTCTGCGAATTTTTTTAAATCTGCCATTTTTTTATTTATTAATTAATTATTTATTTAATGTTGGAAGCATTATTTTTTATTCTTGTCTTTCAGAAAGCGCTTTCACAATTCCTGATAGTTTATTACTACTAGATTGTAATGATGAGATTACATTCTTTGCTGGAGATTGTAACAAAGTAATAATATCTCCAATTAACTCATTCTTAGATTTAAGCTGAGCTAAAAGAGATAAATTAGTGTCTCCAATATAAAATTCTTCTTCAATATGTGCAGCCTTTAAAACTGGCTTATCTGATTTTTTTCTAAATGTCTTTATAACGCTAGCAGGTGCTTTAACCTCTTCAGCAAACATTATGGAAGTGTTTCCTTTTAAAATATCATCTAGCTGAGAGAAATCAAAATCATTCTTGTCAAAAGCCTTCTTTAAAAGTGTGTTTTTTACAACTTGTAATCTAACATTCTGTTTAAAACACAATCTTCTTAAACTACTACTTTCTTCAGCGGTAAGACCTGAAATGTCAGCCAAATAGAAATTTTTATTTTCTTCTAGCATGTTATTTAAAACATCTATTAATTCATTCTTCTCTTGCTTATTCATATTCTAAAATATTATTAAATAAAATTGTTTGTATCTATTGATAAACCTACACCCATTGTACTTGAAAGGGTAATACTTTTTAGATAAGTACCTTTTGAAGCAGTTGGCTTAAGTTTATTTATTGTTTGAATTAATTCACTAGCATTTTCTGAAATCTTATTTACATCAAATGAAACTTTGCCGATAGCTGCATGTATAATTCCTGTTTTATCAACCTTAAAATCAATCTTTCCCTTCTTTACATCACCAACAGCCTTTCCAATATCCATAGTTACTGTTCCAGATTTTGGGTTTGGCATTAATCCTCTTGGCCCTAAAACTTTTCCTAAAGCACCTAATTTACCCATAACAGCTGGCATAGTGATTATAACATCAACATCTGTCCATCCACCTTTAATCTTATCAAT